>CAYSMV010000389.1:0-1571 GCA_964432245.1 uncultured Desulfobacterales bacterium | reverse complement strand
TTTGCCGGACATTCCTGAAAATCGGTATGGAAAGCAGCCCCCACCATAAGGCGGTCAGAGCGAAAGCCAGGCTGAACCCGACGGCCGGGAAGACGTCGGCACCCGACATGTTTTTAGCCAGAAAAAGAATGGCCACGGAAGCCATAAAAGGAACAACGCTGCCGATATACCCCCAGCCGTAGCCATAAGCCGAGATCCTGTCCATGCGGTCATTGGTGGTCACATCCACCAGAAAAGCGTCATAGAAAATATTGGCGCCGGAAAAGCCGATCCTGGCCAGGCCGTACAAAATCAGGCAGAACAGCCACTGGCCCGGACGGATCAGCGGGAACATGAGCGTGGCCAGAACGCCGAGGGCGACGGCCCCGGCCAGAAATCTTTTTTTATTGCCCCGGTAGTCGGCCAGCGTGCCCAGAAACGGCGCGGACAGCGCCACGATCAGAGAAGCCGCGGCGACGGTAAAACCCCAGTAGGCGGTAGCCGTGTCCGGCGTCATGCCGCGGGCGGCGTGGGTCTTGAAAAAAATCGGCATCAGGGTGGTAGTGACGATCAGGACAAAGGCGGAGTTGGCCACATCATACAGAATCCAGCTTTTTTCCTCCCGCGTCAGGGCCATAGTCTTGTCCGTCTCCGTGTCATGCCGGAAAAGTATAAAAAAACGCTCTTTGCAACAAAGGGGTCCAAAGGGGTCAAGTCCGCTCTTGGCTCATGCGTGAATAAAAAAATTACCCCGCCAGATTCGTGGACATACATTTTTGATCTGACATGCCTTCGACTGGCCTGCTGGTATCTATGGAAAGTATTTGTATATTTCTTTTCTGTGTAGAAACCTGACAAAACAGACCGCGTCCTCCTCAACAACAAGGCCAAAACGAAAATCGCCAAGCCTGATAAGGTACTGATCGCCTTTACTTTTAAGCTTCTTAATGTTTTGGGTTTATTGAATATTATTTGCTTGCTCTACAGCTTGCTCAAAACTTGATCGACAAATTGTGGAATCTGATTTTGCATAGTATTTCCCGTCGAATGCCTTCGCTCACCAGCTGCGGTAGCGGCCCGGTGAAGTAAATGGTTATGCCTTGATTTCATCTATTGGCAATATCTGTTTTCCATGTCGAATAGTAAGTACGGATATCTGTTTTTTCCCGATGTGATAGATGATCCGATAATTTCCGTAAATTAACTCCCTGAATTGACGTTCATTGATCTCAGGGACGATCCGCCCGATTTCCGGATTGGCTTTGAGCTGGTCTACCTTTGAAAACACTGTATGAATCCAATTGTCTGCTGTCAAAGGCTTATCTTGTGAAATGTAATCGACTATTTCCGATGCCCTTTCAACAGCAAGGGGAGACCATACTATTTTCATCTGGGGACTCGCTTCAATAATTTGTCTTTTGCCTTCTGGTGGGAGAGCCCTTCTCCTTTTGCGAGTTGATTGAGAGAGGTTTGGACGTCTGAAAGAAGCTCGATTTTTTCTTGCATAGCTTCAAACTCATTTGCGCCCAAAAGTACAGCAACGCCTTTGCCATGTTGCGTGATTATAACCGGCCGCTTGGTATCATGGGCTT
>CAYSMV010000388.1:0-2809 GCA_964432245.1 uncultured Desulfobacterales bacterium | reverse complement strand
ACCCGCCTTACCCTGGAAGACTTTGTCCCAGTTGTAATCCCAGTCGTCGCCGAATTCCTTTTTGGTGGGGTGTTGCCCCCGGACGGGCTCCATGACTTTGCCGCCGAATTTTACTTTATAGCCGCCGCCCATCTTCTGCCAGCCTTTGGGGGACCCTTCGCCGGGCATGGTGTTGACCTTGTTCCACCACATATATTCCCGGCCTTCCGAACTTGTCCATAATGTTTTACAGGCAATGGAACAGAGCTGACAGCCGATGCACTTGTTCAGATCCATGACCATGCCCACCTGATGGTCGCATTTTCGAAGCTGCTCCTTGGTCTCCTCAAAGGCCTTGGCCAGCTCTTTTTCCCTGTCTGTAAGTTGTTTTTCATCAACAGCCATGGGTTTTTCTCCTTATATTTAATTGGATTTTCAGAAAAATCATATCCGACGGCTACATTATCCTTCGATTAAGAGTTCCCGCCACTCTTTGCTGTAAGCTTTAATGCCGCCCCGTTCACCATTGCCGCCTTCCCACACGGCAAACCCGATGCCGATTTTACCGCCCGGCGCCAGGTCGACCGTCTCTTCCCCCGGCCGGTTGGCTTTCATGGGACGGCCCATGACCACGTGCCATTTTCCGTTTTCCCATTTGGAGTCCGAGGTGATGGACGATTTTTCCGTGTAAAGGGAAGTGGACAGGCCGTGGGCAACCTGATTTTTCGGTTTCTCGTCGAAATCCGGTCGCCAGTACCATGCATTCGTCGGGTAGTCCTTGGTGCCCATTTCGCTGATCGGCGTTTTATCGATGTCCTTCATCGGCATCAGCAGACCGATGCCGTCGGCAAAGATATGGATATCTTCGATTTTCAGATTGGGCTTGGCGCTTTCCCACTCAAAATAAAAGAAAATCGATTTTGTATTGTGAACGCTTTTAACCCAGATCTTTTTTACCGCGCCGATTTTTTCTTCGTCGTAAACGCCTTTGATATAAGGAGACGGCTGATTGGCCAGCGGCGTTGCCGTTGTCTCAACCATTTCCGTACCCGTTTGCCATATATCGTTTTTGCAGTTCAACAGCTCTTTGGCGGAGGCTGTTACCTTTTTGCATACTATGTTTCCCATATGACACCTCTATGTATTATAAATTTCGGTTGGTCGTATTTTTATCCCTTATCAGGCTTTTTCGACTTGAACGGCGATTCCCCGGTCGATCGGCTGGGCGCACCAGTTCCAGCGCCAGTACTTGAGATGACCATAATTATTGACCAGGTCCAGCCACTTGATCATGCCCGGTATGGCCGCGTCATAGCTCTTCCAGCCGGGGAACATGAAGGGCTCCCAGGCATGGTAAATGATGACCTGTCCCGGCATGGCCGCGCCTTTCTCCGGTCGGGCCGCCGGCGTGATCTTAACGTGAATTTTGAAGTCGTCAAAATCGTTGTGGACTCTGACCAGGTCGCCGTCCTTGATGCCGCGTTTGGCGGCGTCCTCGTTGCTCATGAACATGAAGGGGCGGCCCTGGTGGGTCCGCAGGAGCTGTTCGTTGGCGATCCATATGGAATGAATACTCCAGCGCTGATGACCGCTGGTCAGCCGCAGGGGATAATTGCCGCCGATTTTAGGATTATCCTTATGAACCGGCAACTCTTCACCGGCTTCCAGGAACCAGGGATGATCAATATAAAACTGAATCCGCCGGTTATAGGTGGGATAAGGCACTTTTTTCTCTCCGGTATGCCAGGTCAAAGGGATAATGGGCTCGTCGGGCTTGATATCCGTAGCCAGGTTCATGGTTACCGGGTCAAAAATGGAGACATCGGTAAACCGGACAATGCCTTCTTTTCTCATGTATTCCAGGTTTGTCCCCGGCGGCAGGTTGCCCAGCATGACGCTGGTTACCAGCGCGTCGTTCATGATCTCGTCGAAATTTTTGGCGCCCATGCGCTGCGCTTTGCCCAGGTTACTGAGTTCGATGTTGCCGTCCGCGTCCCGGGTTTCCAGGTGGTTTACGAAAGGTTTGGTGAAGTCATCCTTGGGAACTCTTGGCGCGAATTTGGTCTGGCCTCTTTTTCTGGCGGCTTCTTCAATCTTTTCAGCCAGCAGCTCACAGATTTCCCATTCTGTTTTGGTCTCCCCCAGCGGTTTGACCGCCTCTTCCGTCAGTGTCAGCCAGGGTACATGCGGGGTGGGGAAGCGGGTGTCGAGTTTTTCGTAAAATCCGGCGCAGGGCAGAGCGTAATCGCCGTAGAGCAGGGTCGTGGTCCAGCGGGTTTCAAAACCGAAGATGAGTTTATATTTTTCCCACAGAGATCCTTTGATATTCTTTATCCAGCCCCTGTTTTTTCTGGCCGGGTTGGTCCCCATCCAGGAGTAGACGGTAGGCGTCTGATCCGCGGCTGGTTTTATATACCCGTCCCACCAGCCCTTGGAAACCGCTTCGTCAAAATATTCCTTGAATTCCCTTTTCATGGTGGGGCAGTGCCAGGCCTTGTTGTCCCAGGCTTTTTTGTAGTCCGAATGGTTGTAATAGAGGAAAGCGGGAATGGTCATGTTGACCAGGTTGCGGTCGATCCAGCGTTCCTGTTCGATGGAGGCCATTTCGTCGGAACGGGTGGGGTCCTCCCGTTTGGCTCTGTTCCAGAGCTGTTGCATGATAGGCAGCTCCCTGCTTGTGTTGAGCATGCCGATTTTGTTTTTAAAGATCAGCGCGAACGCCCCTTCGAACAGGGATTCGTTCCAGCCACGGATGCCGCAGCCTTTTTTGCCGAAACTGCCGGTCAGGGCCAGTATCAGGCACATGGTTCTTTCAATCAGGTCGCCGTGG
>CAYSMV010000387.1:0-1638 GCA_964432245.1 uncultured Desulfobacterales bacterium | reverse complement strand
GTGGGCGGGTTTCTGGCCGTGACCGGCGAGTTCGAGATTCTGCCGTTTATCCTGGGCATTATTATATTGGCATGGATCGCCGGGCTTGATATCCTGTATGCGCTGGCCGACATGGATTTTGACCGCGGCCATAACCTGCACTCCCTGCCGGTCTCCCTGGGCCGGGAACGGGCGCTTAAGATCGCGGCGTTGTGCTACGCGGTCTCGATGGGTGCCATGATTCTCACAGGGCTGCTGACCGGACAGAAAGGACCATACTGGATCGCCCTGATCGTGGTTGCCGGTATCTTCTTCTATCAGCAGATACTGGCTCGAAGGCCGGCCATCAATCGGGCCACCGTAAAAATTTTAAAAATCAACGGTATTATCGCGCCGGTGTTGTTTACCGGAACGCTGATCGATTATCTGATGCGGTGATTAAGTGGTTAAGTTATTATATGGTTAAATAATCAGGGCTTAAAAAAACCCTTGTTTGATTGAGGAGCATGAAATGATTGTCGTGGGAATATCCGGGGCCAGCGGGCCGATCATGGGCATCCGCCTGATCGAAGAGCTGCTGCTGCTGAAGGAAGAGGTCATGGCCGTGGTTTCTCCCGCCGCGCGGCGGATCATCGGGCATGAAATCCTCGGACCGGATACGCCGTACACCGGGCTGACGGATATGATCCGGCAACGTAACCCGGCGGTTGACTTGACCGGGTTAAAGGAATTCGACAACAGCGATTTTTTCGCGCCCATGGCCAGCGGCAGCGCGGTTTTTGAGGCGGTAGTGGTGATGCCCTGCTCCATGAAGACCCTGGCCGCCATTGCCGGCGGATTTGCCGATACGCTTATCACCCGGACCTGCGACGTGGCTTTAAAGGAAAAACGGCACTGTATCATCGTGCCCCGGGAAACGCCCCTTAACCTGATCCACGTGAAAAACCTGTTTCAGGCGGCTCAGGCCGGGGTGGAGATCCTGCCGCCGGTGCCTGGTTTTTACACCAGGCCGAAGAGCGTGGACGACGTGGTGGACTTTATCGTGGGAAAGACCCTGAGTCTGCTGAACAAGCCCCATCACCTGTTCCAGAGCTGGGGGAGTTGATAAGAGGAATAGAATCGATTTTATACTGGATTATCCGGTCAAGCCGGATAATGACGAGAAGATGCCTTTACCGGATATCATCAAAAGCCGCAGCTTGAAATCCATCGCCAGAAAGGTGGAGGAAAAAAAACCAGTTTCTTCAGGCGACACCCTGACCATGCTGACCTGCGACGATATCCTGGACCTGGGCGCCATGGCCCATCATATCCGCGCACGGCTGCACGGACGGACCACCTATTACGGCGTCAACCGCAACCTGAACTATACCAATATCTGCGTGCTGCGCTGCCCCTTGTGCGCTTTTTCAAAGGATCCGGGGCAGGAGGGCGCGTATCTTCTCTCGATAGCCGAGATCGAAAAAATTGTTTCCGAGGCGGTCGCGTCCGGGCTGGATGAAATCCATATCGTGGGCGGCCTGCACCCGGATATAGATCTTGATTACGCCGAAAAGATGATCAAAGCCGTCCGGAGGATCGGCCCGGACCTGTACATCGTGGCGTTTACGGCCGTGGAATACGATTACTTCGCGAAAAAAAGCGGCGTGTCCGTGGAAC
>CAYSMV010000386.1:0-9287 GCA_964432245.1 uncultured Desulfobacterales bacterium | reverse complement strand
TCTTCAACAAATGGATGCAACCACTGATCGCCGTATGCATTGTCGCTATCGGCTGTGCGATTATCGCGATGATCCCGGCGGCCTCAACTCCTCTTAAGCACACTTATTACGCGGGTTTGATTATTGTTTTTATGTTTGCTTATACGCTTTTACGATCCCGGTTTTTATGGGCGACGATAGCCTGCTGGACGCTGGTTGTAATTTATGAAATCATCGCCGTCAGCATCCAGACCCCGCCAAGCGTTTTAATCAGCAACAGCTTTTTTTTTATTACCGCCAATATAGCCGGGATGTTCGCCTGCTATATTATTGAATTGTCCGCCCGCAGGGATTTCTTTTCTGTCAAAATGATAGAAGCCGAGCAGGAAAAAGTGAGGGCCGCCAACAGGGAACTGGAAAAAAACGTTCAGGAACGGACAAAACAGCTGATTAAAATAAATGAGGACCTGAATCTGACGATTTCCGAGCATAAGCGGTCTCAGGAAAATTTAAAAAAGAGTGAGGAAAAATACAGGACCATTATCGATAATATAGAAGAAGGTTTTTATGAAATCGATATTTCCGGAAACTTTACCTTTGTCAATGCTTCGACATTGAATATATATAACTGTACATCAGAAGAAGAACTGCTTGGAAAAAATTTTCGTGATTTCATGACCGGAGAGGAAGCCGAAAAAGCCTTGTGGACATTAAATGAAGTTTACCAGACAAAATACCCCGCTCAAGCCATGAACTGGCAAATAGAAAGGGCTGACGGCTCAATCAGTTTTCTGGAGGTATCGGCTACCCGAATCGACAATTCCTCCGGAGCCCCTATCGGCTTTCGGGGCATTATCCGTGACATAACCACGCGAAAAGCAATGGAGCAGAAATTACTGGATTCTTATGAGAACATCAAACAGACGCGAACGATGACGATTCTGGGGCTGGCCAAGCTGGCTGAGTACCGGGATCAGGATACCGGTGAGCACCTGGAACGCATAATGGAATACACGAAAATCCTGACCCAGCAGCTTCGCCATCACTCCAGATACGAAGAATACATAACCGATGAATATATCGAAGATATTTACATATCTTCCATGCTGCATGATATTGGAAAAGTCGGAATACCCGATGAAATTCTGCTGAAACCGGGACCGCTGACCACTGAGGAGTACGAAATCGTAAAAGAGCATTCCAGGCTGGGCGGCGACGCCCTGCGAGCGGTGGAACTCCAGGTAAAAGGCAAATCCTTTCTGACCATCGGAAAACAGATCTGCTATTTTCATCACGAACGCTGGGACGGCAAGGGCTATCCCGTCGGCCTCACGGGAGAAGAAATACCGCTTTCCGCCAGAATTGTAGCGGTCGCCGATGTTTACGACGCCCTGACGTCGGACCGGGTTTACAAAAAAGCCATTTCCCACGAAGACGCTCTGGAAATTATCACCAAAGAAAAAGGGTTCCAGTTTGATCCGGATATTATTGATGCTTTCATGGAAATAGAGTGGCGCTTCAAAGAAATACTGAACGGCAATATATCCAAATTTAAAGGTGAATCCGTGCTGCACTGATTCGGGTATCTTTTTTCCATGCTCTACTTAGCGGGGATAAGCCGCACACCGAAATTTTTCATCTCATAGATAAAAAGTCCGTCCACTCTGAGAAACCCGTTGGCGTAGATAACGGGAAAAGGCGATTCTTTTACGGCGATAATATCGGCATCCACCACCACCTGCCTGTTTTCCGGTATCACCTGCCCCCGATAGATCCATTCATGCTCATCGTCCATCACGAATTCAAATCTATGGGTTTCGGCCAGTTGCGGCCACCGCTTTAGACAGACATACTTGAGCAGTTGCAGAAAAGATTCCAATCCCAGAGAGCCCGGGCATACAGGGTCCTGATAAAAATGGGCTTTAAAAAACCACTCCCCGGGGTCTACCATTTTGGTTCCCCGGATAAATCCCAGGCCGGCGGATCCGCCTTCAGGCAGGTAAACGTTTATGCCGTCGATCATCAACAGGGCCCGGGAAGGCAGGGCCGCGGAGGAAGCCGGCGTTACGGTTTTATCGTCGGGCGTCAACGGCGCCTCGTCTTTAAAAACCAGGCCGGTTTCCTGGCGGCATTCATCAGGTGAGGGGTCAAAGGCACGGTCGGCGGCTCCCGTAATGCCCACCTGCCTGGCCAGGGCCTGTTTTGAAAAAAATCCGAAATAGGTTGTCCCCTGATAAATCATGCGCTGATCGGCATCAGAAAGGACTTCGATATCAAAATGTTCAATAATCATGCCGCCGGATTCCGAGACCTTGGTCATCCGGCAGCGCATGGTCAGCGTTCTGGCTTCCGGTGATAGATCACAGAGCTGTACGGCTTTACCGCCCAGATTCCGGAATTTCAAATCCGTCTCACTTTTCAAGGCGGAACCGGCATAGGCCGCCAGCCAGCCGCAGGGTTGCAGCGCGATTTCAAGAAGAATACAGAACGGCATGGACGGCTGACGGTTGGCCGCAAAATACCAGTCATCCGGTCTGACCGTGTATTCCGCTTCGATCCATCCGTCAGCCTTAACGATCCAAGGAGCCGGTTCGATGTGCGTCACCCGGTCTATGAAAAAATAAGGCGGTCCCGGAAGCCGGGCGATAATGCGGTCTTTGTCAAAAATCCGGTAAGGTTCGCCGAACGCTTCGGAAGGCTTACCGACAGCATAAGCCAGCAACTTATCTCGGCCATAAAGCGTTTGTTTGGAACGGACGGCCTTTTGTTCCGGCTTCCGCCTCTGTTGCCAGAAACCCTCCAGCTCGTCCTTTGTAACCCCGGTTAATTTCAGGGACATATTCCTGAACATGACGATTCGTTCGCCGTCGGCGTAAATAAAGGCATCCGCCTTGACATAAGGTTCGGGGTTATAGCCGATTTCGCTCAATTCAATTTCATAAACAACCCGCCTGGTCGCGGCGGTAACCGGCCCCCGGCACTTCAGCACCGCGCCGACGTTCGGCATGGGTTCAAAACAGAGGCCCGTCCGTTCGGAAACCCAGCCCATGCGGAGCAGAAGAACCCGTAAGGCATGCTCACAACATTGATACATAAGCGTTCCGGGCATGACCATGTCATCCACAAAATGGCAGGTCAAAAACCAGTCGTCCGGATGAATGTCGGCCTCGGCGCTGATGTGACCGAGCCCGTAGCGCCCGCCGGCCGGATCAAGGAGGCGCACCCGGTGGATCAGTTTCATGCGCCCTCCCGGCAGCCTCAGGGATGGGGAAAGGGCGATTCCGGCGAACAGCTCGCCAAAACACTCGGCCAGATCGCCTTTTCTCAAGGCATCGACCTGGCGATCATCGTAAACCGCGCGGCAAATCGGGACCAGCGAACGCCAACCGTTGACGGTCCCTTCAGCCGGCTGCTTCTCCTCGCTGGTCAGGACAATGCCTCCGGACGACCGGACTTCCTCGGGGGTAAAAAATCCCGCGCACCCGTTTCTCATGGTAATCACGTGGCGCCCGCCGATTCGCCCCTCAAATTCAAAGAAAAAAAGATAGGTCTTACCCTGACGCACGAAACGGCTGATCCGGATCTCATAGCGAATCGTATCCCCGGGCCGGGGAAGCCCTTCATGGAAAGTCGCCACGGCGTCCAGCAGACGATAGCTGCGCTCGCCTTTCACGGATAGATCGATACCCAGGTAAGAGCATAAAAACAGGTCGGCCTGTCCCGCCTCAATTGATATACAGACAGGAGCGCGGCCGCCGTCCAGATACCAGGCATCCGGCAGCACATCGTGCTCGGTAACAACGGTGCCCGACTTCAATGATCCTTTCTCCCCCTCAACAGATATGATCCTGTCCACCAGCATTAAAGGCTCATCGGGCAGCCGCACCCGGACAGGATAGTTGTCCACCGCGGCGAACATGGGGCCGAGGACTTTTTTTACCGATCCCACGGCAAACTCCAGACACATTTCCCGGGAAAAAGCCGGCGTCTGTGTCGGTGCGGTCGCCGGTACGATTTTCTGAGGGGTTTTCCGCAAAGAGGGCCTTTCAGATTTTACCGGCCGAAACACGGGTTCCGGCAAATCCGAGGCGATCTCCGCGACTGCCCGGGCGTCTCCGGTTGCCACGGCTTTTTCCAGAAGCTGGGCCTGAAGTGCAAAGGCCTGAGCATAGATGTTATTCATCTGATCGCTGAATTCCAGGAATGACCGATGTGCCTGAGCGGTAATGCCGGCCTCCCGGACAATATCTCCCATGACCTCGGAAAATTCATCGTCACCGACCGAAATCGCGGTACTCAATGCCGCGCCGGTTGCCGGCGGAAAAGTCTCGGACCCCGAAAAATTGATGTTTTTAATTGCGGCCGCCGCGATCGCTTCCGGTTTGAGTGGTCTCGTTTCAGGGATTTCCGGTAACCGCGGAATACCGCCCGTCTTAACCGGGACCAGACGGCCCTTTTCCTCATCAACCGCCTTTGACGAAACCAGTAAGCTATCCGGACAGGATGCCCGGCCGTATAAAAAATCAAGATTGACCGGCACTCTCTCAGAAACAAGCGCCCCCAGAAATTTCAGCAGGGAGACGTAACCGCCTTCCGAACGATGACAGATTGAAACGGACAGATGAGGGAAATCATCCAGAATATTCTGTATCATGCGGCTGCATGAATTGTGCGGACCCATTTCCAGAAAAATCCTGACACCGTCCTTATAGGCATGCTTGATCGTCTGGGTGAAGTCAAACCCGTAAACAGCCTGGTCCAGAATGGAGCAGGCGGCGGACTCTGTAGTCAATTCATAAGAGCGGCCTCTGGCACAACTGTAAAAACGGATTTTTTCCGGCGGTGTGACCGGGAAAACGTGCAGTTTCTTATAAGCCTCTTTAACGGGAACGGCAGCGTCGCAATGAACCGTCACCACTCCTTCCAGAAACACGGCTTCGCAACCAAGCGCCTTGATGGCTTCCTCGATCTGGGCTTTGCGACCGCCGATAACGCATTCGTTCGGCGTGTTGATAATCAGCAGATGAACGGCCGGAAACCCGCGGGTGACTTTCTTGACCCCGGCCGCATCCCTGTTAACAACCGCCACGCACCAGTCCACCGTTTCTTCCGGCGGGACACCCCATACTTCCCTGGCCGCGTTGCAGGGGCCCGCCAGTTGAATGGTAAAAAGATCCGAGGCGCGCATCCGATCCAGCATTTCACTGCGCTGTTTCCAGGCGCCGGTAGCGAACAGACCCGCGGATTCCCCGAGGCTGTAGCCGATTACGGCGTCGGGTTTAAGGCCGAACTGCTCCGCCAGGCAGGTCGTCAGGCCGCCGTAAGAGACCTGTCCGATGATCATATTCAACGGATCGGAAGAAATTTTCTTCCGGCTCTCTTCTTCCCATCCGGGATCCCATGCGTTCCGGTAAGGGAAGTAATATTCAGGCAGAAAACGGTCTTTAAGCTTTCTGGCCTCTTTATCTATTATCCGCATGACTTCCGGGAACTCGGCGCCGATATCCCTGCTCATGCCCAGAAAATGATTACCGGAACCGGGAAAAACAAAAGCAATCTCTCCTTTTTGGGCGCCGACCGGAGTGGCGTTGGTGGAATAACGGATACCCCTCATGCCGCTGATGCTGGCCGGTTTGTCGTTGATAATCAGCTGTTTGGCTTCTTCGGTAAATCTCCTCAGTTCCACCAGATCGGCGGCTACTATGGCCACCGCGTATGACTTACGAATATCAGTGCCCCGGGCAAGGTACCAGTGCCGGGCCGCTTTTTCGACATTGGCGTCGGGTTCATCGATTGCCATGATGTGCCGATACAGAGTGTCCAGTCCATGGATCAGATCATTATTGCTGTCTCCCTCAACAATAAAAAGTCCGGCCGCGCCGGGGCGAAAGCCCAGCGGCTTGTTCCGTTCGATATTCACCTGATTCATGACGGACGGTAATGCCTTGGCTGAATAATCATACTCTTCGGAAACGACATGCATGCACACGCCGTCTGCGGTGATAGCGGCTGTACAGGCCTTGCGGGGGCCGTCTATTCTATTTCGCAGCCAGTAATAGGAAAAATGCGGTATATGAAAAAAAGAATCATCAAACCATTTTTGAGCCGGAACGGTAAAATTCACCAGCGGCGGAATTATCTGCTGGTAAAGGCAGAGACCGGTCTTAACAAAGGAGGCCAGACCGGAAGCGGCACCCGTATGACCGATATTGGCTTTTACCGATCCCAGGGCGCACTGCTTTCCGATTCCGGTTTGTTTCCCAGAAAAGAAATCGTGCAGAGCCGCCGCCTCAACAGCGTCTTCGCCGGGATCACCGCTGCCGTTTGTTTCAAAAAAAGAAACGGCCGCGGGATCGACCCGCGCGTCGGAAAGAGCGCGTTCCAGGGAGGTCTTGTAGGCTTTTGCCAGGGCGGCGGCATGACCTTCATCGTCACCGGATATGACATCCAGGCTATTGGCGCTGCCAAAACCTTTAATAATACAATAAATCCTGTTGCCTTCCGCGACGGCGTCATCCAGCCGTTTCAACACCAGCGCCGCCGCCCCCTCCCCCGGCAACGGCCCGTCAGCCTTGATATCAAAAGGACGAACCTTACCCGATCTGCTGTACGGCCGGAAAATATCATCCGCGATAACCCTCCGGATATCGCCGGGAAGGTCCACCGCGCCCACCAGAAAGGCGGCGGTTTCAAAAAGCTGCAGGGACCGGGCGCCGACTTCAAGCGCGCGCAGGCCGGATGCCGACTCGCAGGAGACAACAAAACCGGGACCGCCCAGCTGAAACTGCTTGGCGATCCTGCTGGCCATGATCCCCCCCAGCGCGCCTATCACCCGTGAAGAAACCAGCGGCGGCGACCAGGCATCCTTGATGGATTCGATCCAGGCCCGGTGTCCATCCGGCGGACCCGTTAACCCATACATCTCTTTCCATTTGTTATACTCATTGGAAAGATTCCACCGGAAATGATAATCATTGGCCTGAGCGTCAAAATCCATGCCGATCACCACCCCCATGGCGGGGCGTTTTTCTCGCAGCGGCAAGCCCGCGTCGACCAGGGCCTGGCGGCAGGCTTTCAGCGCCAGTAAATGCTGACACAGGATATGATCGATTTCATTGGGAGGAATATTGTATTCGCCGATCCGGATCGGAACCTCGTCAATAAAAACGCCCTGATCGATCCTGGCCCCGAGGAATTCCTCCGCTATCTCTTCACATCCTCTCCACCGGTCTTCGGACCGTCTGGCAAAAAGCGTATCCCCCCTCAAAACGGCTTCCTGAAACTGTCGCAAACCGGAGAGCTTTCCAAAAATCGTCTCCATACCCACCACGGCGATATCCGGTACCGCTGGAGATGCTTTATCCTCCGAAGCGCGGAATTCGATAATGGAACCGGACGCCGTATCCACTTCTTCCCGCCCTGTCCATTCTTCCAGCAAAATATGGGCGTTAATGCCACCGAACCCGAAAGAGCTGACCGCCGCCCGCAGGGGGGCGCCCTCCTTTTTGGGCGTCCATGCTTCCGGAACGGTCTGAACCCGAAAAGGGCCATCATTTAACGGGCTGTTTTTAACGGGTGCTGAAAAATTGGCGGAAGGCGGTATCGTCCGATTTTCAATCCCCAGCAGTGTTTTGATCGTGCTGGCGGCACCGGCCGCGGTCAGCAGGTGACCGACCATGGATTTAATGGATCCGATCGGACATTGCCCGGCGGTCCATCCGGTATCACCCCACAATGCCCTCATGCTGGCCAGTTCCACGGCATCGCCGACCGGCGTGCCCGTTCCATGACATTCGATAAAACCCACGTCATCGACGGACCATCCGGCCTGCTGGTAGGCGGTGCGCATAGCGCGAAGCTGCCCCTCGGTTTCCGGGGACAGGAGATTGCCGCCGATATCATTGGACAGACCGATGCCGCGGATAAGTCCATAAATATGTTCACCGTCCCGAATGGCGTCGTTCAGACGTTTCAGAACAAAGACGCCCGCTCCTTCGCCTACGACCAGTCCGTCCGCGGCGGCGTCAAAGGGACGGCACCGACCGGATGGAGAAAGGGCTCTTAGCTGCGTAAAACCGACCTGGGTATAGAGTATTTCCGGCCTGGAAACGCCTCCGGCGACCATGGCGTCGGCCCGGCCGGCGGCCAGCTCGTCACAGGCCAGCTTGATTGCGTACAAAGAGGTGGAACAGGCGGCGTCAAGCGTATAGGAACCGCCGCCCAGCCGGAAAGCCCTGGCTAAAAGAGAAGCCGGCTGGCTGGTAACCTTGGCGGATATCAAATCCACCGACTCAAAACGGCGGCTCTCCTCAAGGTAATGTTCGCCGAACAGTTTCCGGCGTAACTGCCGTCCGATAATTCGGTTGGCAAAAGCCGAGGAACTTTCGGTCGGCAGAGCGATCGCCGCCAGAATTACGCCGGTTCTGCCGCGGATAAGAGAAGAAGATCGGCAGCCGGCAAAGGCTTCCCTGGCAGCCGTCAGCACATAATGGTAAAGGGGGTCAAGACGTTCCAGAACTGAAGCGTCTATCTCAAAACCGCTTCCGTCAAAATCAAGTTCCACCACCCCGGCCCGCCTGGAATAGGTTTTATCGATCGAAAATTTACTGTTGTAAACTTCCTGAGGTGGTACAACCCATCGGTTTTCGGGAATATCGGAAATCGAATCTTTCCGGCTGACGATATTTTTCCAGAGTTCATCAATGTTTAACGCGCCGGGAAAAACGCCGCCCATGCCGACAATGGCTATTGGTTCATGTTTTGACATCCGTTATTTACTTCTCCCCCACTTTACCTGACCACTTTATTCTTATTACCTTTTTTTTTATAACGCAGGCTCTATTTTGTTGTCAACAAATGCCAATCGGGGTCTTTACAAACCAACTTGACACCATCAATTGTTAATGCTATGAATTTTTTTGTAAATTCTGAACGAACAAATAAAGCGGGATCTTCCCTGCATATGACTGCATGTACCTCCCACATATTTGTTTAATAGAAAGGAGCATGATGATGGGGAAAGCCTACCCGCCGGTTACACCCGGAAGAAAGTGGATAAAGGAAATCACCGTCAACGCCGTATTTCTTTTCTTAGGCACCGCTTTTGAGGCTGCCGCCAAAAGGGACCCGGACGTTAAAGAAGAGGTGGACACGTGGGAAGACGGCTTTACGCTGATGATGAACGTGCTGCCTTATGGCCCCTACATGACTTTTGAAAAAACCGGCGGCGCCCTTTTTTACCGGGGCATCAAGATAAAAGACAGAAGTAATGACATAAAGGAGAGGATCGCCAAAGGCGGCGCGGTTAA
>CAYSMV010000385.1:0-3388 GCA_964432245.1 uncultured Desulfobacterales bacterium | reverse complement strand
TGGGCAACCCCGCCGCTTCGACCGACCGGGTAAAATACTCGTACAGCGGGATGGCCTTTTCCGGCAAAGCGGCCTTGATAAAAGAAGGCCGCCGGCCTTTCCGGCAGTCAGCCAGCAGGGTGAACTGGGAAACCACCAGCATGGCGCCGCCGGCCTCCAGAAGCGACCGGTTCATCTTGCCGGCCTCGTCTTCAAAAATTCTTAAATTAACAATCTTATTGACCAGAAAATCCGCGTCCGATTCTTCATCATCAACGCCTACGCCGAGCAGAACCAGAAGTCCGGCGCCGATTTCACCGATGACCTCTCCATCAACCGTTACCGAACTCCGCCGGACCCTTTGAATAACCGCTTTCATGGTCCTCACGTCAACTCGGCCATGGCCATCAACGCCATTATATAGCCGGTCTTGCCGAAGCCCGCGACCTGACCCGTAACGACATCCGCGATCATGGATTCCTGCCGGAACGCTTCCCGGTCGTAGATATTGGATAAATGGACTTCCGCCACCGGTATATCAAGCAGCAGAAGCGCGTCCCGTATGGCTACGCTGGTGTGCGTGTAGGCGGCCGGATTGATGATCAGGCCGGCCACATCGCCGTCGACCAGGGACTGAATCCTGTCCACGATGGCTGCTTCGCTGTTGGACTGGAAACATTCAACGTCCAGCCCCTGTTCCCTGCCGAAACGCCTGATCGCGGCGTCGATATCGGCCAGCGTATCATAGCCGTACTGGTCGGGCTCCCTCCTGCCGAGCATGTTCAGATTCGGCCCGTGAATGACCACTACCTTGCGTTTTGGTTTGCGTTTTTTATCCGTCATGATGAATCCGCCCTCCTCTTATGACCCGGCCAGCCTTCTTAATTCTTCAATAGTGACCCGATAGTCGTCGCTGTGAAACACGGCCGATCCCGCTACCAGCACATCAGCCCCGGCTCCCGCCACGGCCGCCGCGGTCCTGGCGTTCACCCCGCCGTCCACCTCTATCAGGGTCGATAACCCCTTTTCGGTAATCATTGTTTTCAGTGCCCTTATCCGCTCCAGAGAGTTGGGGATAAACTGCTGCCCCCCGAATCCCGGGTTCACGCTCATTATCAATACCAGGTCAAGATATTCAAGAATCCAGGAAACGGACTCTATGGGCGTGGAGGGATTCAAAGCCACGCCGGCCTGCGCGCCGGTGTTCTTTATCTGCTGAATCGTCCTGTTCAAATGAATCCCGGCTTCGACATGAACGGCGATCAGATCGGCGCCGGCACTTGCGAATTCTTCGACATACCGCTCCGGTTCCCGGATCATCAGGTGCACGTCCACCGGCAGAGAAGTAACCCGTTTAACCGCCTTGACGATCATCGGCCCGATGGTAATATTGGGGACAAAACAGCCGTCCATGACATCGACATGGATCCAGTCGGCGCCGGCCTCTTCAACCGCCCTGATCTCTTCGCCGAGTCTTGTAAAATCCGCCGAAAGAATAGACGGCGCGATACGTTTCATTTTCCCTCCTTATCCGCCGCTGAACACTTCCGTTATCACCAGTTCCTGATCCACATACACAAAAATCGTGGCGTCTCTGTGCGAGGGCACCAGCGCCCACGACTCTTCACCCGGTTTTTTAAAACCATCAACAATGGGGACCGATAAGCCGTAACAGTTCAGTATGAGCTTAATATGCCTGTTCAGGAACCCTTTTTCAAGTCTATACCGAAAAAGATTGACCCCGCCGCCGGCCAGAATCGAAAAGCGATCATTCGTCGTGATACGATTGATAATCAGGTTGACGCGATCCCCCTGAACGACACGGGAACCGGCCGCGGGATCATGGCCGATGACGGTATTCCGGGGAAACTGGTCATCAACGACCGATGTGATTTCACCCGCCGGCAATCCGATCTCCTCCAGCAGCAGAACAGCCGAAGAAAAAGGCATTCCGCTTAGGTCCGGCATAACGTAAGCGACAGGCCGCTCGCCCATGCTTATCAGCAAACTGACTACCGATCCCCTGGCAACTATCCGGCCGGCCGGGGGGTCCTGGGCAATCACCTCGTCGGGCGGGGACCTGTCTTCATAACTCTGGGAGATAATTCCCGCATGCAACCCGTTGGCTTCGAGGACCAGTCGCGCCTGCTCCAGAAAATCCCCCTTCAAGTCAGGCAACTGCAGATACTTTTTCCCCTTGGAAAGGAACAGGTTGACATCCCGCCCTTTTTTAATCTCCGCGCCGGGCCCGGGAAATTGAGCGATGACATGATGATTGGTTACGGTATCACTGTATTGCGAATCCTTAACCTTTATATCCAGCCCCAGATCAGTCAGCAGCTCCAGGCAGTAGACGACGTCCTTGCCGATAAGGTCGGGAACTATAACCGTCTCCTCGCTTTCGATCAGAAAGAGAACCGTAACATAAGCGCTCAAACCGATAATAAACGAAAACCCGACGGCCAGCATGGCCAGCTTGAAAATTCGCATCATGAATGTTTCTTTTTAAACCGCACCCCGAAAAAACCGTCCAGATCATGGATGGGAACCGATGTTGTAAAATAACCCTGCTCTGTTGTAAATTGTCTCACCACGGCTTCCGTACCCATTAACTTTTTGTCTATATCAAAATCTTCACGCTTACTCAAAAAAAGGTCGACAACCTGTTCGTTCTCTTCCGGCTCCGTGCTGCAGACAACGTATACCAGAAAACCATTGACCCGGACGCAATCGGCCAGCGCCATCAAAAAATGAACCTGTTTTTCCCGGTGGCGCGACAACCGGCGGATCGAGGCAGACCACTTGATATCCGGATTTCTGCGCAGAACGCCCATCCCCGAACAGGGACAATCAGCCAGGACACGATCGAATTTTTCTGATACCCGTTCCGGCTTTTTTAACCAGTCGATGCGCATGGTTTTGACGATGGACACGCTCAGTCTATCCATCTCAGCGGAAAGGGACGTCAGTTTTTTGCCATCGACATCGGCCGCCACAATCCCGCCCTGGTTTTTCATGAGCTGCGCAATATACCCGGTTTTCCCCCCCAGCCCGGCGCAGGCATCCAGAACCCGTTCTCCCGGTTGAGGATTCAGCAACAGGCAGACAAGTTGAGCGGCTTCGTCCTGAACCTGAAACCAGCCGTCGGCGAAACTCTCCAGCTCATCAACCGCGCCTTTGGGGGAATGGAAGGAAATGGCGTCGGGAGCGTACCGGCCATCTTTAACCCGGCCCGCTTCACGGGCAAGAGACTCCCGCGCCCTGGCATATCCGGTCTTAAGCTTATTCACCCTCACGGTAATCGCTGGTATGCGGTTGACCGCGTCGCAATAACGGGTCGTATCCGACAGCCCGTAACGGGCGATCCACCGCTTTACCATCCATTCCGGAAAAGACCGGGTCACCGACA
>CAYSMV010000384.1:0-4557 GCA_964432245.1 uncultured Desulfobacterales bacterium | reverse complement strand
TATAATGGATGAAAACTACGGCAACAGACCGGATAAAGGCGGAACGTGGATGAGACATCGGCTACCCTCCATGGTATGTGATGAAAGACGAAAATAAAGGTGTCCATTTTTTTCAACCTATACCAGGTCATCCGCTCCTGAGAAAAGGCCGCCTGAATTTGACATTATCCTGAATAAACGCTTCGGCCCAATCCAAAATATTTTCTCCATAAATTGTTGGCTGCCCTTTATCTAACACATCTTCCATCCAGTCTCTGCTTTTTCGAATAACACCTGACCAGGTGTTATATTCGGAAGAGAAGTGTGTTTCAAGAATACGGATGAGAATAATCGTTGAAAGAAGGATAAATTTATCGACCTTCACGTCCGTTTCAATATCCGAAGGGAGTTTAATAAAATTTCCAAAGTCAATTCCAAGAAGCGATGAAACCTTTTCATCAAGCGTCATGCCGCCCTCAGCACTTTGTAGTGAAAGAATATCAAGAACAATGTCTGTTTTATTCTTATCCCCGGGCCTGGCCTTTTTTGTCCTCTCTGAATCAGGAGGAGTTATATTGTAGCAGACCGCTTCCCCGGCCTGCTGGTGTCTTATTAGACTTTTATAGTCAATGGATTCAATGCTTGCGCAATGTATTATACATTCACGCCTTGCCCTCCCGAAGGCGCTGCCTGAACCATGCCAGCCGACTGTCACGAGAACGGGTATTTTCCGGAGAGCAACATCTCCGGTTGTCTTGTCTTTTTCTTCTCTGTGTTCTATGGCCACATAACTGGTGCTCTGGGAAAGAAGGCCGTACTTTTTCGAAAGAGCGAGAACCTGTTTTTTAAATTCAGCCGGTTTCCTCTCTTTCTGCCTTGATCCCCGCTCTTGAGACGCTCCGGCAGATTCCTCAAGGTCCCTTATCCTTTCCCTGGCCCACAGCACGGGGATGGGGATTTTGTCATCACGGGCATCGGTAATGCCTATTTCCCATTTTTTGTTCTGGCCGTTTATTTTTGCCTTGATAACGATTTTGTCCGATGCAAAATCCCCGTACTTGCCTCTTGCAAAGACGGTAACCGGGCTTTCAAGAAATATGACAGGGCTTGCCGGCGACTGTTCCACCGTTCCTCCACCCCATTGGATCGAAAGCGCGCTCAGCCTTTCCTGAGTGATCCTGCCGAACAAATTCAAAATTTTGGGCTCTATCCTTTCGCCCGGATAAATGAACTCGGCGGCGCCATTTCCGGCTCTGGCCAGTCCTTTGATAAAATATTCGTTGCAACCGGCTCCGATACCGATTGAGAACAGCCTCGTTGATTTCTGATTCTCCCTCACCAGGTCAAAAACTTTTTCTTCATTGCCCACCTCGCCATCCGTTATAAGAACAATGCTGCCCGCTACGGTTTTTGTGTCCTGACGGGTCTGATATGCATCCTCCAGAGGGGATAAAATTTCAGTTCCGCCAAGGTCAGCGTCTGTTTCTTCCAGATATGTCAACGCTTTTTCGAGCCTCGCCTTTGAGTATTTCCGGGGTTTTTTAAAAATGCTTTTATAATCCGAGCCAAAAACGTAAATGTTAAAAAAGGTCTCAGGCTCAAGCCCCTTCAGGCAAAGCTCAAGCGCCTTTTTGGCCTCACTGATGGAATCGCCGCTCATCGACCCGGAGCAGTCAAGGACAAAGATAATCTCCCTTACCGCTTTTTCTGCTTTACTGCCTGACGAAGCTGTTTTTTTAAAGTCCTTTCCCTGGACCAGCAAATCCAGTTGCAGGAAGGCACTCTTGCCGGAACGATATCTATAAGCCATATTCTTAAAAGAGTCTTCGAGCTCCATATTCAGAACCAGATCCCTGTCCATCCTGACCGATTCCGAAGAAAAAGCCACCTTCACAATGTCTTGTTTCAGATTGCCAATTTTCAGCTGATGGCTTGGCGATTCCATGGATTTTAAAAGATTGCCTTTGTGGATATTTAAAAGGATGGAAAGGCCGTAAGGAACACTGTCTGAGAACGGTGGATGAAGTTTGCTTTCCTCGGGGATACCATTATCCTCCTCCATATCATCCGGAAGATAGCGCGGTGAAATTGTCGTGGGCAGGAAGAAACGCACTTGACTCCCGACCATGTCCAGAAGGGCGACATACTCAATTTCAACAAGCGCTTCGGCGTTAGGGTTGAGATTGCCGGCCGAGAGGGTAAATATGTTCGGCCTCTCCTGATCGAGAAGGTATCCGCCGTCACCTTCCACCAGGGCATCGTCGTAAATTTTAAAAGCCTTATTCCGCCCTTCAATCCGCCCGTGGATCTTTCTGCCATCAATAACAGCGTTGAAACCGCATATAGCCGCCCCCTCCGGCAGCGGGAATTTATAAACCGCTTCCACCGCCTTTTGTTCATGGTTTATGAACTTCTGAAACACCCTGACGCTGGCGCCGCGTCCGAGTATATCTCCCTCAACCTTAACTCCGGTTAATGGGACGGAGTCGGTTTCTGACGATAAAAGGCCATATATTTCATCCATCATTTTCACCTCCTGAATCAAGAATTGACCTTGCAGCCCGGATAATCCCTTTAATTTTTTCCCGCTCTTTTTCTTCCAGGTTCCGGGAAACATGAATTTCAAGCCCCGGTTTTATCGGGTGCCTGATCCATACTTCTTTTAAATTTAATAATTCCGGTTTTTTATTTTTCTTAAGCACCTCCTGAATTGCGGAAAGCTTGATTCCCCTATCCTTAATTGATTTTATTTCGAGCAGTTTCTGTAAATGACTGTCAAAATAAAATCCGCCGCGACCTCTGCCGGCAGGGGGGGCAAGAAGCCCTTCCTGAACATAATATCTTATTGTTCTTCTTGAATATCCTGTTAATTTGCCAAGGTCGTCAATGGTGTATTTTTTCTTTTCCATGGTTTAATAATGACAGTAAAAATGTCGTTTTGTCAAGAAAAATTTTTGTTTATTACAAGAATGCGCTGCGCCAGGACCTGTGTGGCTACAGGAGTATCCGGAAATTGGCTTGCCTTGCATCGGTAAAAATTCGGGGATTGTTCAGAAATTCGTATGCAGTCTGCAGGTACCGGAATTCAGGCTCAGGGTGAGGAAAGGGTATTTATCGTTTTGATCTGGTTTGCCAGGTTGAGCCGGGTAATGGTGGCCTGCGCCACGGACATGCCCGGCGTCAGGCCGCAAATGATCGACTGGTGGTTCGGCTGGCACGTGTCCGACCACCAGCGCTATAAATTATGGCATCCCCGGGCTCACACCCGGACCCGGCCAAAAAAGAGCCGGCAGCTCTTCCCAGGCTTTAGAGGTGCCCTTTACATTTACATGCGGAAGGCGGAAAGCGCCGGCTTGCCATAAGCGGGGACGTCCCCCTGATCATTATAGTTAGTGTCCATCCATTTATTATGGATGACACAATTTAGGTTTCCAATCCAGAAATGTGGATTTTTTCGCAAGTTCAAGGGAAACAAGGGATTGCGCGGAGGCGTACTGGACGTACGCCGCACAAGCAAGCCCGCAGTTTGACGCAGAGATTGCGAAAAAAGGCCATTTATGGATGGAAACTAGTTGTCAAGCGGAGGCAAAAGAGACTCCGGCCTTTCGGCGGGTTATTCTGCGGCCGGACCAACTGGCGGTTTTTCGAGTTTCTTTGTTTTGATGCGCGTTTTCGCTGCGAGCCAGGAGCACAGGATTTGTATAGTCAAAATCCGTGAGGATACGTTTTTCCACGGACATGCCGACAACACGATTAATGGCGTTGACCATCACCCGGTCTTCACCGGTAATCAGGCTGTAGGCTTCGCCGTTGCGCTCGGCTCTGCCTGTTCTGCCGATACGATGGATATATATTTCAGCCGTGGAAGGCATATCATAGTTGATGACATGAGAAATGCTGGAGACATCAATCCCGCGGGAGGCGATGTCGGTTGCGACCAAGATCTGATATTTGCCTGACTTGAATCCGTTCATGGCGTCCTGACGTTGTGACTGAGACAGGTTCCCCTGAAGTGACGCCGATCGGAAACCGGCCTTGGCCAGTTTACCGCAAAGCTGCCTGGCGCCATGTTTGGTGCGAGTAAAGATCAGAACCGGGCCAATACCCGTAGCGCCGAGCAGCTTGAGCAACAGGGGCGTTTTCTGGTGCTGGCCGACCGGGAAAAAGGTATGACTGACAGTTTCCGCCGGTCCTTCATGCCCTATTTCCACATCGACGCGGTTTTTTAAGATTTTATCGGCCAGCCGACTGATCTCAGGGGGCATGGTGGCTGAAAACAGCATTGTCTGCCTCTCTGTTTGTGGCAGCAAGGCGATGATTTTACGGATATCCGGCAGAAAGCCCATGTCAAACATGATGTCGGCCTCGTCGAGCACAAGTACTTCCACCCGGGAAAGATTTATTGTTTTCCGGCGGATATGGTCAAGCAGGCGCCCCGGGCAGGCGACGACAATATCTGCGCCTTTTAGCGCTCTGACCTGCGGCGGAATGCCGACACCGCCGTAAACGGCCACGCTTCGCAGGCCGGTTTTTTTTCCCATCATCAGAACGGCCTGATGAATTTGTTCGGCCAGTTCA
>CAYSMV010000383.1:0-3157 GCA_964432245.1 uncultured Desulfobacterales bacterium | reverse complement strand
GATTCCCGACCGGCAAACAACTCTCTGATTCGGTCCTCTGTATACTCGGCACATGGCCGCCGCATCAAAACGTCGTCAACTGTGTATTCATTCATCATCCCCTCGCTTTCTTCCCGGAGGCGGGCCGGGTTATTTACGCCGCCGCCTCCGGGACCATGATCAAAATGGTAAAACATCCGGCTCATTATTGTCAACCGGCTCACCAGCACCTTTCGCCCGGTCTAATCCCTGTACGCTGCTGGCTATAATCACAATCCTGCTTCGCTTCTGGCCATCCTTTTCCCACCGATCCTGTTGCAGGCGGCCCTCAACGCTTATCAAGCGGCCCTTGCCCAGGTACTTGATGCAATACTCAGCCGTGCGGCCAAAAGCCCTCACGTCGAAAAAATCAGATTCATACTCTCCATCCTGATTTTTGAATGGCCGCCGTACTGCAATCGAAAAACTTGCCAGGCTCTTTCCGCTATTTAATGCCTTAGATTCCGGGTCAGCCGTTAAGCGCCCTACCATTGATACGTTATTCATTGCTTTTCCTTTCCTCTGCAAGTTTGAATAATTCTGCCCAAACAGCATCACGATCATCCCTATTGTTTATATCTCCAGGTTTAATACTACTCCATCTATCAACACCCATTGCGTCTTTGCCGCATTTGCCTTCGAGAATAGAACTTACCTCTTTTGCGTCTTTTACGATCCGATACTCTGACCCCCTGTACACAAACTCATGTATTACCTGCGGAAATTCGCTCATTATTCAGCCCCTTTCTCATATTCTTCGTGCAGGAAAGCGAGTAATAAATCTGCCTGCTCTTCCGTTAATCCCTTCAATTCAATTCCCAAAGCATCCGCCGCCTTGTATTTCTGTTCATCCGTCACCTGGTATGAAATGCAAAACTCTTTCAACTTTGCCAGTTGATCCGGCCTCGCTTTCGGCTTTCCTTTGGCCTTCGGTTCCACCTCCGGGCTGTCGATCTCAGAGTCCACCTCCTGATACGGTAGCAAAAGCATCTGAGACAAGGCATATTTCAGGGCTGCCGACAGAGCCTTGTTAGTCGCCTTGTCGCCGCTGTCCATGCTCTCTCCGGTAACGACACAGGACACCTGCGATCCGTCGGTGGTGCAAAAATCAAACCGGACAGTTACCAGGCGGTAAATCAATGCGCTGCCAGCCTTTGTTGTCCGTTCCTCTGATTGGTTGTTTAACACAGTCGGCAGGATGAAAATTTCATGCCTTGCAAAAAGCGGGTGCAGGTGATTCATTACCGCTTCAATCCCTCGGAACTGATAATGCTGTTGTTGATTTTTGCCGTCCTTGCCCAGTGCTTTCGCCTCTTTGCATACGGCTGCAATGCGTTCGTGTATCTGGCTCATGTTACCCTCCTTTGTGTTTACTGCTTGGATATTGCTATCATGAATTGCGATGGTTCCACGTCCAGGATGCGCTTCATGACAAAGTAGTCATTCCATTCGTAGTTGCTTTTCTCTTTCAGCCGGTGTTCCGCTTTTTTGACAGCGTCCTCCAGTGTGTCAGCCTTTCCGACATAACAAATCGGATCATAAGGAAAATTTCTGTTACAGGCGAAAGCATAATGATTGCTCCCGTCTGATCTCACGAAAATATCCGGCGTTACCTGGGATAAAAATATAGATGTTTTCAAAATGATGTCATCATGCCGAAGAAAATAAACATCCGGTTTAACCGTCTTTGTCTCACTCATGTTACCCTCCCATTGGATTATTTGCCCAGCCGTGGCCGGGAAGTGATGATCACAAATAACAGCATAGGCCTTTCACGACTTCCGGCCGCCACTGCTCCAATCCTAGACCGTGCAGGTAAAGCAGGTAGCGCACTGATTTAATCACATAATCCCGATTATCATTTAATTCCTTCAGCGTCAATCCGGCGATAGACTGGAGCAGCTGTTCGCCATCGGTCATGTCCAATCTGATTTCAGGTCGCCTGTTGTCCCTGTACGTTAGATTGTTATAGCAGATTTCTTTCGCTTCCTCAAAATTCATTTCACTTCCCTCCATTCTCTTATTTCGGCCTTTGCCGCCTGGCCGATTCGTTCGCCTCGCTTGCGCTCCAACTTGCGCATCGGGTCAGCTTTCCCATAACGGTAATAACCAATTCTTTGTGCCGTCTCTTTCGGTGTTTCTCCCGTGAATGATAGTGGGTGATCAATTTTCATTTTCGGCCTCCCTTTTATGCTGCAAATAAAAATCAACAACAATCCGCAGTCCTTCCGAAATATTGCCGCGGCCCAGTTCCCTGAGCCGCTCAACGTGCTTACGCTCCAGCATGACCGTTGTCTGCCGGAGTGATTCGAATTGTTTCGGTCTCCCTGCTGTCTTCATTTCTATTTCTCCTGTTGCCTGCTGGCAGTTATCGTGATAATACCCATTCGAGCATATTAATCTCAGCGATTAGCCTCCGCACTTGTTCGGCGTGATATGTTACATTGTCCGGGTGCATAGCCTCGGAAATGAACTCGGAATGCTCCGCTTTTAGCATTTTTAATTCATCCAATTTCATATTTATTGCTAGTTCGGTCTTCATGGTGTCACCTCCATTTTTTTTTACTGGCTCAGTCCCGGTCAATGGCCTGCCGGGCTTGCGCTTTTGCTCTTTCATAATGTCACTCCATTCAGTTCTGCCTGTTCTTTCATCCGGCGCAACTGGCAGCGCAACTGCCGCCGGTGGTCACCGCTCGGACCGCCTTCATGACTCCGCCTTTCCAGCCGTTCCTGGATGGCCTGGTACTTTCTGATAAATGCAGCCGGATCGTCGATTTTGTTGGCTTCGTTCCATTCTTTCTCGACGTCCGATTTTTCCTGCATTAATTCTTTATTCAACTCAGCCGGATCAATTTCACCGCTGGCAATCGCCCTCAAAAAGTCGATGCAGCCTTTCACTGTGCCTTCCTGGCCGTCGACTGTGTAGGCCACGCCCGGATAAGCCTGAGCGTGATTCGAAATACGGATTTTCAGATTTTCGATCTCAATATAGATCGTGCCTGTTTGCGCTGTGCTTATTCCGCAAACAGAAAGTTTACTTTTTTCGGCTTCGGCTTTGATTCTTTCGAGTGCTTTCCGCTTGTCCATCTCACCCTCCTCGTTTTTTACCTCTTTAGCCTTGCCATTTCACCTGATTTAC
>CAYSMV010000382.1:0-2822 GCA_964432245.1 uncultured Desulfobacterales bacterium | reverse complement strand
CCTGCGCGGCCCCCGGGGCGGCCTGATATTGTCCAATAAAGACTACAGCAAAATACTGAACAAGGAGATCTTTCCCGGCATACAGGGCGGACCGCTGATGCACGTGATCGCGGCCAAGGCGGTGGCTTTTGGTGAAGCGCTGACCGAAGCGTTCAGACAATACCAGATCAAGGTGGTCAAAAACGCTCAGGCCCTGGCCGAAGCTCTCATGGACCGGGGCGTTGACCTTGTCTCCGGGGGAACCGAAAATCACACGATGCTGGCGGATTTACGCAGCCTCGCCGTCACCGGCCGAGAAGCCGAACAAGTTCTGGAGCGGGCCGGCCTGACGCTGAACAAGAACACCATCCCCAATGATCCCCAGGGGCCTCAGGTCACCAGCGGCGTCAGAATAGGCACGCCGGTGCTGACTTCCCGCGGGATGACGGAAAAAGAGATGGATATCGTGGCGGAGTTGATTGTTACCGTCTTGAAAAACCGAACCGATGAAGCCGTCATTGAGCGGACAAAGACAAAAGTCCTCGAGCTGTGCGCTCAATTTCCGCTTTATGCTTAAGCGCCTTCGCTTTTCGCCGCATGGAGATTGAAAATTTGGCGAAACAGAACCGGGTGGTCTGAGAATGACCACGATAAAACGAATATGGAAAATTCAGCCGAAAGAATCAGAAAGCGACCGGACTGGGACACTTATTTCATGAAGATCGCCGAACTGGTCGCCACTCGCTCTACCTGTCTGAGAAGAGCGGTCGGCGCGGTCATCGTCAAAGACAAACGCATCCTGGCGACCGGATATAACGGCGCGCCCACGGGCATCACCCATTGTTCCGAGACCGGTTGCCTTCGGGAACAGCTGAAGGTGCCGTCGGGCGAACGGCATGAATTGTGCCGGGGAATTCATGCCGAGCAGAACGCGATTATCCAGGCCGCCTTTCATGGCGTTTGCATCAACGGAGCCGATCTTTACTGCACCAACCTGCCCTGTTCCATATGCACCAAAATGATTATCAACGCAGGGTTAAAAAGAATTTACTATAAGGAAGGATATGCCGATGCCCTGTCGGAGCGAATGCTGAGCGAAGTGGACATCACGCTCATTCATATGGACGACCAGTCCGAAAAGGAATAAATCATGAAATGCCCGTTTTGCGGAGAAGTTGAGAACAAGGTCATTGATTCGCGCCTGAGCCGGGAAGGAACGGAGACCCGCCGCCGCCGTGAATGCCTTTCCTGCCATCGCCGGTTCACGACTTACGAACACGTTGAAAAAGTGCCGATCGTAATTGTTAAGAAGGATGGTCGACGGGAGCCCTTCATGAAGGAAAAAGTCCGGGCCGGCATGAAGAGCGCCTGCCAGAAACGGCCGATCAGCGTTAATGTCATCGAAGATTTCATTGAAAATCTGGAACGCGATCTGATGGAAATGGGCGAGAACGAGATTCCATCGAGCATTGTCGGCGAAAAGGTCATGAAAAAGCTTCACGCTCTGGATGACGTGGCCTATGTCAGGTTTGCCTCGGTTTACAGGGAGTTCAAGGACGTGCACGATTTTTATTCCGAGTTGAAAAGCCTGCTGAAAAAACAGTAGCCGATCGGCGCGGTGAATGTTCGATATGGACGACGTTTATTTTATGGAACAGGCGATCAGCCTGGCTGAAAAGGGCGAAGGGTTTACCTCTCCCAACCCCACGGTTGGCGCGGTTATCGTTAAAGAGGGCCGAATCGTGGGCCGGGGGTGGCATGAAGCCGCCGGCAAGCCCCACGCCGAAGCAGTGGCCATTGACGCGGCCGGGCCCCTGGCGAAAAAAGCCGATCTGTATGTGACGTTGGAACCATGCAATCACACCGGCCGGACGCCGCCCTGCACGGAAAAAATCATCCGCGCGGATATCGCCAGGGTGGTTATGGCCGTGCGTGATCCGAACCCTGATGTTGCGGGCGGCGGCCTTGAATTTTTGAAAAGCCGCGGTATTAAGGTGGTCGAGGGCGTTTGCCGGGCAGCGGTTGAAAAACAGCTGGAATGGTTTTTCAAGTTTGTCCGGACGAAAAAGCCCTTTGTGACGTTAAAATGCGCCCTGACGCTGGACGGCCGGATCGCCACCAGAACCGGTGATTCCCGCTGGATCACCGGTGAAGCGGCCAGGCGCCATGTCCATCGACTGCGACACGCCGCGGACGCCGTCATGGTCGGCACCGGGACGGTGAAAGCCGACAACCCGAGATTAACGGCGCGTCTTGAGGACAGGCCGAGCAGGGATCCGGTTCGCATCATCCTGGATTCCAGGCTGACGGCTGATGAAAACGCGGCCGTGTTTAATCTGGATTCAACGGCCGAGACCATTATCGTTACCGGCAGAACGGCCGACCGCGCCAGGATAGAACGGTTTGAAAAAAAAGGCGTCAGGGTGATGGTCGAGAGCCAGGAAGAGGACGGACGGATTAAGCTGGCCGACCTGATGACGAGCCTGGGAAAAATGAACATCACCAGCCTGCTGATTGAAGGCGGCGGCCGGGTCAGCGGCTCGGCCCTGAAGGCGGAAATCGTTGACAAGATCTGTTTCTTTTACGCTCCCAAAATACTGGGGGGAGATGACGGCGTTCCCGTCTGCGCCGGCGCCGGCCCGGATTTGATGAAAGACGTGCGGACGGTAAAAGGCCTGTCGGTACGGCATTTTGATGAGGATATTCTCGTCGAGGGGTATTTAAACTGATGTTTACCGGAATCATCGAGGGGCTGGGCGTGCTGCGGGACACGCGTCCGGTTGAAGGCGGACGGCGAATCAGCGTCGAAACCGGATTTGACCTTGGCGCCACCCGCGTGGGTG
>CAYSMV010000381.1:0-4195 GCA_964432245.1 uncultured Desulfobacterales bacterium | reverse complement strand
GAGATCGATATGGTCATTCCTCACCAGGCCAATCTGCGGATCAACGAGTTTTACCAGCAGACAATGAAGCTGCCGGACGAGAAAATTTACAATAATATTCAGAAATACGGCAATACCACGGCGGCCACCATCCCCCTGGCCCTGGATGAACTCATTGAACAGGGCCGATATAAAAAAGGAGATACGGTTCTGTTTTTAGGGCTGGGCGCGGGCGTCACCTGGGGGGCTAATCTTTATCGTCATGCCTGATACGAACTGTAGAAAAAGAAATATCCCTTTAAACTCCCTGGCTCTGTTTTTTTTGTCTCTTCTGGTAATAACCATTGTCGTCATGTGCACCCGGCCGATAATAGACGGGGATATATGGTTTCACCTGTTATATGGAAAGTATATTGTCGGCCATCATACCCTGATCCTGGATCATCAGATTTTCACATGGACGCCGGCCGGCAATGAAACGCCCTATTGCCAGTGGATCGCTCAGATTGTTCTTTACTTTTGTCATCAGATCGGCGGGCTGCCGCTGCTGTTCGCGCTCCGGTATGCCGTCTTTTTTTTCTATTTATTCCTTCTCGTAATTTATATCAGAAACCATAATCTGGCCCGCCGGCCCCTGGCCTGGTTTATCGCTTTATTATCCTTAATCATTCTTCTGACCGCGATTAATATCAAGCCCAATCTGTTTTCCTGTTTGCTCATGCCGGTCATCGTCTTTGTCTGGTATCACCTGAAGACGCTCCCTTCGAAAAAATATTATTTCTGCTATATCATCCCCTTCCTGATGCTGGCCTGGGTCAACACGCACGGCGTCTGGATGTTCGGTTTCGCTTTCTTGCTGAGCGTCTGCGCCGGAGAAGTGATGAACAGGTTTTTTTCTCGGGCTCAGGCCCTTGATCCGGTTGTCGGAAGACATTTTTTCATCGCGTCCATCCTCAGCGGCCTTGTCACCGTTATCAACCCTTACGGGTGGAGATATCCTCTTCATGTCTGGAGCGAAGCCGGTATGCAAAGCCATTTTGCCGCTGCGGTCTTTGAGTGCTTTTCTCTTTTCGGCCTGATGGATAAGGGCGTTCTGGCGGGTTATAATTATTTTGCCTATTTTTTAATCTCACTGGTCATTATCGGGGCGCTTATCCGGCCTCAAATAAAGTCCCGTGCTCTGGACTGGACCATACTGCTGCCGGTCTTTCTGTTCGCCTGTCTCTATTTTATGTTCGTGAGGACCATTTTCCTGTATGCCCCTGTTTTCGCGTTCGGCGCTCTTCATCTTTTTGCTCATTATCCATCAACGCAGAAAACGGCCCGATATACCAGGCGAATCGTCCAGGGGATTGTCTGTCTGTCGTTTGTCATGCTTTTCATATACATCAATATCATGAGCATAAAATATTCGTTTGACTGGTTCGGTTTCGGCATCGGATACCCCGCACCCATTGAAGAAGCCGGGTTTATCGATCAATATTTTGACGGGTCAAGGATCGGCAATGATTATGAAAACGGAAGTTATCTCTCCTGGAAATTGTGGCCGGAAGTAAAAACGCTGATAGACGCGCGGTATTTTCCATTCCAGGAGTGGTACGATGAATATCTGAAATTTATTAATGGCGTCGACGTCCCGGCGTTTTTGGAAAAATACAGATGTGATCTCTGGTGCCTCCGCATCGACGCCGGGGTTATTCCTTATTTTCTAAACTCTCCGGAATGGAATTTAATCTTCTATGGCCCTTCGAGCGCCGTTTTTATCGGAAAAGACGTTCACCTGCCGGGTATCCGGAAAAGAACCGTCGCGGACTCGATCACAAAAACCGGAAATATCCGGCAAGCCGAAAACGCCTTTTATTTCGCGGCCGGGATTAAAGATTTTAAGACGGCGCTGGACATCATCGAAAATACCGCGGTCATCCAGAAGCGGCCTCAATTAAAAAGCAGATTATACACCATACTGGGAAACAAGCATTATAATATCAAGAAAAGAGAGCAAGCCTCGGAATTTTTTTTAAAAGCGCTGAAGGAAGACCCCGGGAATATTGACGCGCTTTTTGGAATGGGGATATGTTCTATTCTCGCCAATGATTTTTCAAACGCGGAAAACTATTTTCGAAAAGCGCTGGCCATAAACCCGGATTTTGAGCAGGCTGGAAAATATCTGGAAACTATTCTGGAACACCAGAAAAGAACAAGAGCCCTTTCTGCCGCTGAGCTGAAGCGGCAATATTGACACCGGCGGCCAAAAGCGATAGATAATTTTCAATCTCTTTTTCGTTTATTTTGCGGGGGGTGGGTTTTACCGCGTTTGCCCCCTTCGACATGTCAATTATCAGAATGAATTTTACAATCCTTGATAATGCACTCCATTTGAGGTGCATATATAACAAGTAAAGTTCTATTTATTATGACCATTGAGAAGAAAACAGAGACCTTGCTTGTTATGATTCTCATGTTCCTCGGCGTTATCGCTCTGTTCCTGACGCTTGTTCACAATGTTCCTTTTAATCAGGTTCTGCTCTTCTACCTGGGGACAATTTTTTTCTTTTTTCTTCCCGGCTGTCTGGCGCTGGACCTTTTAAAATGGAAAGACAACCCTGTCTCTTTTATTATCCTTGCCACTCTCGCCGGAATGGCGCTCAGCCCTGTTATCTTTTATTTAACGGGCATTATTGAACAGGCCCGGATTTTCCCGCTTCTTATTTTCCCGGCAGCCGCATATACGCTGTTTTCCAGAAGGCGCTTTTTCGTTTCCATGGCAAGCCCGACTCCATGGTGCCTTCCCCGCCAATGGTGGAAAGGGCTCGTCCCTCTGGTCGTTATACTCGCCTTGCTTCATGTCAGCCATTTTTCCGACCTTGGAATCAACGAAGACGGCTCCTGCCGACTCAGGAATGCATATATGACCGAGACGGTTTATCACCTGGGCATTATCAACGTGGCGGAGCACACGCTTCCCCCATTTTTCCCTTATGCCAGCGGCTACAGTTTTGCTGAGTATCATATAGACATGCACCTGCAGGGAGTTTTGTTTACCCGTTTTCTCGGTATCGACGCCCTTATCGTCGCGTATTATTTTCTGCCGTTGCTTTTTATGTTTATGCTTGTGGCGGTTCCGGCCGTTTTCTTCTATGACCTTCACGGAAATTTAAATTTCAGCCTGTTTTTCGGATTGCTGATTTTCAGCGCCGATCTCTCGTTTATCCCGGCTCTCTGGAAAGAGTGGCCTTCGACCTATCCCTGGACCCTGACGTTCTGCACAAGCATCTGGGGCCTGTTCACGCTTAACGGGATCATGCCGGCCATCCCTCTGCTGTTCGGCGCGCTGACGGCATTCCAGCGTTATTTCACCTCGCGAAGGATAAGCGATCTTATCCTCTTTTCTGTTTTCGCCTTTGGGGCGTCACGGATAAAAAGTTCGATGGGCCCCCAGATCGTGGCAACGGCTTTCCCGGCCCTGGCCTTTATCGTCTGGCGAAACCGCCCGGCCGGGTGGTGGAAGCCGCTGCTTGTGTTTATCGGCACGGCGTTAATCGTGTTTCTCGACATGTCGCTGCGTTCTCACGCCGCTCCGGATCACCCGGCCATCAGATGGTACCTGTTTGCGGGGGTGATGGAAACGGCGGCCCGTCTTGGGTATGGCGGTCTTATCGAATGCCTGCGCTATCCTCTGGATCATCCGTTTGCGGTTTTGACCGCCCTGATTCTTTACGTCGCAGGATTTATGGGAGTGCGTCTCATCATCCTGAAGTACTTGAGAGACATTTTCAGAAGAACGGGCGAGAGTGTCCATGAAGTGGTTCCATACCTGATCTTCTTTGTCCTGGGCGGTGTTGTCCTGTCCGAATGCATTTTCATCGGCTGCGGGAACGATACCATAAATAACGGCGTATGGTTCAGGGTGCAGGCCATTATCGCCGCCACCTATTTTGTGGCCGCTTATCTGGTTTCTATCAGAAGTAGGGCCGGGAGATTTATCGCGGTTATCATCGTCATTGCTCTCTCCTTTCCCTCGACCTTGCAGTTTCTTTTCCTGCGTCATGACCCTGGTTTTACGCTGATCAGCCGGGACGAGATGCAACTCGTAAATTTTATTAAAAGGGAGGTCCCGGATACCGCGGTGGTGCTTGAGTTCCCGTTTACGGACAGGCCTTCCCCGGCGGCTCAGCTTGCCGGGAGACGATCCGTGCTGGCCCTGTTCCGCACGTTT
>CAYSMV010000380.1:0-16935 GCA_964432245.1 uncultured Desulfobacterales bacterium | reverse complement strand
AGGAGTATCGACCAGCACCAGAAAAAACTGCAGGAAGTGGAAGCCGAATTGTCCGATCATCAGTCCCGGTTCGACCAACTCAGCGGATATGGCAAATGCCACGAAAGCTTTGTCATCATCAGAGAGGTCGACCGGGAATTGTCAAGCCTGCCTGAATGGCGGCCATACCCGGACAATGGATTGGCCGGACTGGAACGGATTGAGGAGGAAGAAGCCCGGCTGCGCCAGACCCTGGCCGCCCTTCAGGACGATCTCTCAGCACTGGAAGCAGACAAAACTGACGATTATAATGAATCCCTGGCGGCTCGCGTTGAAGAAATCGAAGAGCTCTCCCTGAACCTTGAAAAATACAAGACCTGCGTGGAGGAATGCCGGGAAGCCCGCCTCAGCCTGGACGGCCTGAATGAGTCGATCAAGAGCCGCCTGGCGGCCATCAACGCCGGCTGGACCGAGGAGAACGTTCTGGCCTTCACCGACATCCTGTCTCATCGGGACCGGCTCAGGACGTTTCAGCGCCGCCTGGAGATACTGCAAAACAACCGGGACCGGCTCGAGACCCAGATCAACCTCTTAAAGACCCGGCGCTCGCCGGTGCACGCCCGCAACGCCTGTATTCTGGCCGCGGCGATCCTGGTGGTCAGCGCGGCGCCGCTGATGATCTCCGAAAACTATCTCTGGGGCGCCCTTCTGCTGCTGATCGGCATTGTTCTTTTTTCGGGGAGAAAACTGCCGATCATGGATGACCCCGTAAAAGAAGCAGTTCAGGCCTCGGCCTGGCTGGAGGCGGAAAAGGCGACGGCCATCAAAGAAAACCAGGATTACGTCCATAACGAACTGGGGCTGCCACCGGATTTGTCGCCGGAAGCGGCCCTGGAGGCCTTGCAGCTTATTGAACGGCTCAGTCCCGATATCGTCGCCCGGGACAGGCATCAGGCCCGGATCATTGAAAAAGAAGAGTTTGTCCGGGAATTTGATACCCGGCTCAGCGACCTGGCTCAGACTTTACCCGGCAAGCCGACCGAACCGGATAAAGCGCTGCTGGCCTCCCGGATATTACGGGAGCATAAGGAAGCCGTGGCCATGAAAAACAAAACGATCCAGAAGAAAAAAGAGGCGGAGCGGATACGGGAAGCGCAGAAAAAAGCCGGGCAGGCGCTTGCCCGCGTGGAAGAGGAAATCAACCGGATGCTGGTCGCTATCCAGGCTACGGACCGCGACGATTTTAAGAAAAAATACCGGGACAACAACCGGGCCGAGGAATTGCTGAAGCAGCGCCGTCAGGCCCTGCGGACCATCGAGCAGATTGCCGGCATTCATCACAGTCGGGACGTTATCGCTTATCTGACCGCCACGGAAAAACCGGTTTTTGAAAAGGAACTGGACCAGGCCGAAAAGCGGTTGCAAACGCTGCGGGAAGAGCGGGACGAACTGAACAAAAAAATCAGTGCCGACATGGCCCTGCGCGAACAGTTGCGCACGACTTCCAATCTGGCTGAAATTATGACGCGGGTGGCGACGTGCAGAGAAAATCTGGACCGCTGCCACCGGCAATGGCTGGCCGCCGGAATTGCGCTGGATGTTCTGCTGCGAGTCAAGCACCAGTACGAACAGAAAAAACAGCCGGCGATCATTCAGCGTTCCAGTGATTTTTTCCTGAAAATCACCGATGGCCGCTACCAGCGGATACAGGTCTCGATGGAAGATGACCGGGTTCTGGTTTTTGACGACAGCGGTTCCGCCCGGCGAATCAACCAGCTCAGCCGCGGCACCCGGGAGCAGCTGCTGATAAGCATCCGGCTGGGTTTCATCGAAGAATATGAAAAAAAGAGCGAAGCGCTACCGCTGGTCCTGGACGATGTGCTGGTTAATTTCGACCGGCACCGGGCCACGCGGACGGCGGCCATTCTACATGAGTTTTCTTCAAATCGCCAGGCCCTGCTGTTTACCTGCCATCCCGAAACTGAAAAATTTTTTCAGAACTTGCCGGTCAACCGCATCGCCATCTGATGCCGAATTCAAAGCAGTCCTCCCTCCGCAATTCGCATTCTGGTACTGAAATGAAATTCCCCGGTACTGGAATTCCAGATATCAACAAGTTGAAAAGTTAAGGACGTCCCCACCAGTTTACCAGTTTCAGATGCAGCTGCCTCGTGCGGGGGCCGTCAAACTCGCAGAAGAAAACCGACTGCCACCTGCCCAGCGCCAGATCGCCGTCTTCCACGATGACCGTCACGGAACTGCCGATCAGGCTGGCCTGGATATGAGCGTCGGAATTTCCCTCGACATGACGGTAGCCGCCGTCCGCCGGCACCAGTTTTGCAAAATGCCCCAGGATATCCCGGGGTACATCGGGATCGGCGTTTTCGTTGATGGTGATGCCGGCGGTGGTGTGCGGCACGTAAGCAACGACCAGGCCGTCTTCCAGGCGGGCTGTTTTCACCCCCCGCCGCAGTTCAGCGGTCACATCCAGCATCGCTTTTCTGGCGTTTGTTTTCACGGTTACGGTAATCATAACACCTGACCTCAATTGCGTTGGAAAAAAACATTGATCAGCGAAAGAACAAGACAAACTTTCAATAATATATCGCCGCCATCCCCTCTGCTCTTTTTTTACAACACGCAAATAAAGAAAACGACTCCCGGCCCGGAATATCATTTGCGGATAAGCAGCGCCAGCATCTCCAGGTACCGCGTTTCCGGAAAAAAATCATAGGAGATGATCTCTTCCACCCCGTAGCCGCCCGCGGTCAACCGTTCCAGATCTCTTTTCAGACTGACCGCGTTGCAGGACAGGCAGGCCATACGCGACGGCGTAAAAACATCCGTGATCCAGGCCAGCACTTGCGGCTCGATACCCGCTCGCGGGGGATTGGCGTACAGCAGGCGTCGCCCGTCATCCGGCGGTAGTATATCAGTCAACTGGGGCAGACGCTGCCGGACGGCGCCTCTGAAGATTGTCGCCGCGGGCGCGTTGACCCGGGCGCACGCCACGCTTTCAGCGTGGATCTCCACGCCGATCACACGGCGGGCGTGCCGGATCCACCGGCGCAGGCTGTTGCCGATACCGCCATACATGTCCAGAACAAGATCATCGGCACCTGGCGCCAGAAACCCCTCGGCCGCGTCCAGCGCCGCTTCCGACAATTCCGGTATCAACTGCTGAAAGGCGGTCGGGCCGCATACCAGGCCTGTCACGTCCGTCGAGCGGGGTTCGCCCCACACCAGGCGCCAGGTGTTTTTTGCCGTCACCCGCCGCCCGGCCGCGGGATGCAGGTGGAGCCACAAAGCTTTATCGCCGATCCGCCCCAGTTCTTCCGCAAGCCCGGTGCTTATCCAGGAGATATCCGGCATGTCGCGGGTCTTGACCACCAGCGTAACCTGTCCCCCGGATTGCAGATAATAAACAAGAGGAAATCGGCCGGCCGGCGGCAGGACGCCGGACAACAGGGCGATGGTTTTGTTGACGCGTTCCGAATGCAGGGGGCAATTGTGGATCGGAATCAGTTTCCGCCGATAATTCAGCCCGAATCGCCAGCCTTCGGCGCTCCATCCGGCTGAGAGGCAGACCTTTTCCCGGTATCCCCGGCGGTTCCCGGGCGCGGGCTCCTGAACCGGAGCAAGGCGATCCCGCCACCGGTAAAGGGTATGGCTGACAAACGCCTGTTTTTCGGCCAGTCGTTCAACCGGAGAAAGGGCCCGGCCATGACAGCCGGGGCAGAACCGGGGACAGGCCTCTTCCCGCGCCGCCCCGGCCCCCGGAGAATCCGCCGCCATCCTGATTTTACAGGCCGCCGAAGCCGTCATCCGGAATTTCGATCGCGGCCGCGCAGGTGGCCTTGATGGAATCCAGGCTGCCCAGGGTCTGGTACAGAACGGTATTTAAGAAAAATTCGGCCGTCTTGATCTGGCCTTCATAAAATACGGCGTCTGACTTCTTGGCCGTTTCCTTTTTCGGAGCGGCGGTTACCGCCCGCCAGAGCAGCATCCAGCCCATGATGGTGTCGCCCATGGCATGAAGAAACGGCAGAGAATGAGCAAAGGCCTCCTTGATTTTTCCCTCCATGGCGGTGGCGCCAAGATGCATGGCTACTTCGCCCAGGCGGTCGGCGAGTTTTTCGAGCTGCGCGGCCATGGCTTTGGTGGCCTCGATGCCGCGGGCCGCGGCGATGGTCTTTTTTATCTCGCCCAGGAAAATGCTGAACACCTGTCCCTGTTTCATGGTCATCTTGCGGCCCAGCAGGTCCATGGCCTGAACGCCGCTGCATCCCTCGTAAATAGAGGTGATTTTACAATCCCGCATATACTGTTCCACCAGATACTCCTTGATATAGCCGGAACCGCCCAGCACCTGAATGGCCTGGACGCACACTTCAAACCCCCGGAGCGATAAATATTCCTTGATCAGCGGCGTCAGCAGCTCAAACATGTCGGAATTAAACTCTTTCTCGGCCGGATCCGTCGCCCGCAGGGCGGTCTGGCCGAGAATGCTGGTATAATAAAAAAAGCTGCGCATGCCGTCCACCATGGCTTTCATCCAGAGCAGGTTGCGGCGCACGTCCGGATGTTTGATAATCGGGACCGAAGGGGCGTTATGGTCTCTGAAACTGGTGATCTCTCTGCTCTGGATCCGCTCCCGGGCGTAGTTCACGGCAATCAGGTAAGCGGCCGAGGAATAGGCGAAGCCTTGCAGGCCGGTGGCCATGCGGGCTTCGTTCATCATTTCAAACATGATCCGCATGCCCTGCTTCTCTTTGCCCAGCAGGAAACCGATGCATTTCCCCTTGGACCCGATGCCGAGACTGCACGTGGCGCTGGCGTGGATACCCTGTTTTTCCTCGATGCCGGTGCAGACGATGTCGTTCCGTTCGCCCAGGCTGCCGTCGGGGTTGACCAGAAACTTGGGGACGATGAAGATGGAAATGCCCTTTGTGCCGGGCTCGTGGCCTTCGATCCTGGCCAGCACCGGATGGATGATGTTTTCCGTCAGGTTGTGTTCGGCGTTGGTAATAAAAATCTTGCTGCCGGTCAGGGAATAAGTGCCGTCCGCGTTTTTCACGGCCGAAGTTTCCAGCGCGCCCACGTCGGTGCCGGCGTTGGACTCTGTCAGGGCCATGGTGCCGCCCCACTCGCCGGATATCAGTTTCGGCACATACATCTTTTTCTGCTCCTCGGTGCCGTGGCGATGGATCATGCCGGCGGTGCTGCATCCCAGGGTCACGTAAGTGTACAGCGGCCAGTTGGCGGCCATGAAATATTCGCTGACCGCGGCCGCCAGAAACGCCGGCGCCCCCTGGCCGCCCATCTCCTCTTCCACCTGAAGGTTCTGCCATTCCCCGTCCAGCAAAAGTTCCCGGAGCCGGTGAAAAGATTCCGGCACCGTTACGGTGCCGGCGTCAAATTTCAGCCCTTCGGCATCGCTTTCGCTCATGGTGGGCAGGATTTCCTTGATGGCCAGGGCGCGGGCCTCATTTAAAACCATATCGCAGCTTTTTCTGCTGAATTCCTTGGACCCGAACTTGTCGATAAACTTTTCGCCCGCAAGTTGCTCCCACATGACAAAATCCACATCCCGTCTGTCGGCCAATTGTTGCGCCATGATAATCATCCTCCTTTTTGTCTGACTTGTTGCTTTTCAATCGCCTGTAAGAAATTAACTGAACAAACGTTCAGAAAAAAATTATGCTAAATCATCCGATCCGTAAATGTCAAGTTAAATAATCCGAAATAAAACAATGACCTGTCCCCTGAAGCCGAAAAGGCGCGGGGTTCACGGCCGGTGCCAGAAAAATTGCAGCCGGGACGGAAAATTAAGATCGGCACGCTTCGGACCGGATATCGGCTCCGATTCAGGCTGTAGGAACATTACCCGCCATACGTCTTGTCCACCCAGGCCCTGATTTTCGCGGCGACATCCGCCGGAAGAACCGCCGAGTTCTCGCTGGTGGGAAAACGGCCGGAAACGACATCTTGGACGTAGGCGGCAAATATCTCCCGGTACCGACCGCCGAGATCGTCATAGGCTTTGGCGTGCCTGAAAATTCGGGACGAAAGACCGAGAATATCGCAGTAAACCTGAACCTGCCCGTCGCAATAGCGGCCGGCGCCGATGCCGATGGTGGGTATGGACACCAGGGCGGTGATCTCTTTGGCCAGAAGTTCGGGAATCAGTTCAAAAACCACCATGGCCGCGCCCGCCTCTTCCAGCCGGCGGGCCGCCTCGATCAGATCCCTGGCCCGCTCGAAATCCTTGCCCTGCACGGCGGCTTTGCCGCGGGTCTGAGGCGTATAGCCGATATGGGCGCACACCTCGATGCCGGAATTTACGACATATCTGATGCGATCCGCCATCTCCTGTTCGCCTTCGATCTTGACGCTGTGCGCGCCCGCTTCCAGAAACCGCCGGGCGTTTTTCAGGGCAAGCTCCGGCGTATCGAACGACCGGTAAGGCATATCGGCCATGACATGCCCGTTTTCGACGCCTCTGGCCACGGCCCGGACATGATGCACCATATCCTCCATGGTAACCTCAAGCTCGCTGGCGTATCCCAGCATGTTCCGGCCCACGCTGTCGCCGATCAGCATGATGTCCACCCCGGCCCGATCCTGAAAAACGGCGGTCGGGTAATCATAGGCCGTCAGCATGGTTATCTTCCGGCCCTGCTGCTTCATGGCGCGAAAATCAGACAATGCTTTCATGGCGTCCTCCCCTATGGCCTGGAATGTTCAGCGGACAATTGACAATATATGTCACTTTAACCGTACAGGCCTTCAGGGTCAATAAATAAAGTGATTAGCGTCCCAACCGGGCACGGCCCGGAACCAAACCGATAAGTAACAGTGGATAGTGAAGTTACCTATAGGGTCTTAAAGTTTCAGGGTTTTAAAGTATTAAAGTGTTAAGCGTCCCTTCCGGGCCCCTAGCCCGGAACCAACCTTATAAATATCAATGAATTAAAGTTTTGTTACTTAGAAGCGTCGTCATTCCGGGCTTGACCCGGAATCCAGTCCCAAAAGTAACTGTGGCTATCCAGACGTTTTTAGTGAAGTTACTTAGAAGGTGGTTTAGGTGTTAGGGTTGCAGGTGGTTTGTTTTCCGGGTCATCCTTTAAAAGGCTATCCTTTACGATGTTTTCATGCTATAAACAGGCATTCGTGCCACAAAACCACGGGGAACTATCATGGACCTTTTTCACGCTTTTTCTTTTGACAACTGCCAGGAGTGCGGCCGTTGTCTTCAGGGCTGCCCGGTCATGCGGCTGACGGAAGACGAGGCCATTGATGAAATCCGGCGGCTGAAAAAGGGCGGCGCTGCCAGCCGCGTCTTAAAAAAATGCACCTCCTGTTTTGCCTGCAACTTTATCTGTCCGAATAACTGCAATCCGGCCCAGCTGATTCTCCAGCGCTGGAACGAGATTTACTCGGACAAAGGCCTGCCGCTGCGGGCCAGATATTATGACACCAACCATAGCCCGAACTTCAGAACCTACGTGCTGGAGCGGCTGCCGGAAGATGAGAAGGCCCTGGTGCGCTCCTGGCGGCGCCTGGATCCGTGCGAAGAGATTTTCTACCCCGGCTGCAATGTTATTACCGTGCCCTACCTCACCCGCACCAGACTGATGGACGGCATGGAGATCCGGGGCTCGCTTGAAATGTGCTGCGGAGAAACCTATTATCGCATGGGCCTGTTTGACGAGTTACGGCAGGTCGGACGGCGATTGCAGGACTATTTTAAAACCCTGGGCGTCAAGCGCATGATCATTCCCTGCACCGCCGGCCGGAACATGTTCACCAATGTCCTGCCCTCAGTCGGCATCCATTTTGATTTTAAGGTTACGCATCTGCTGGAGATCCTGTGGCAAAAAGTCGAATCCGGAGAACTGCGCTTCCAGCGCGCGGTCAACCTGACCGTTACCATCCAGGAGTCCTGCTACGCCAAGATGTTCGGGCCGGAATACATCGACCTGCCGCGTAAACTGCTGGAAGCTGCCGGCTGCACCGTCATCGAGGAGGATCTGCACGGCGAGTCCGCCCTGTGCTGCGGCATTGCCGGCGGGTTTTCCCCCTATTCCGGTTATCACCCCCTGAACATCACCCTCTCGACCATCAGGGCCCTGCGCCAGGCGAAAAAGACGGGGGCGGAAGCGGTGGTAACCTACTGCGCCGGGTGTCTGCAAATGCTCTCGGTGGGCAAAATCGCCTACCCCGCCTTCGGCCTGCCCGTCTACCATCTGCTGGAAATCCTGCAGCTGGCCATCGGCGAAATCCCGGCCCGGCTCAACCGCCGGCGGGGCTGGACCATGTTCGCCGGGGTGGTGAAAAACCAGTTCCCCCTGCTGCTTTCGAGCCGACGGCACAGAATCACGGTCCCGTCCGGCGGGAAGGATTGACGCATGACTGCCCCGGCTAAATTCCGCTGGTTTCAACGGGACCGATGTCTGATGTGCGGTCTGTGTCTGAAAAGCTGCCCGGTTCTGGAACTTTCCGAAGAGACCGCGGTGGCCGAAAAAAAACGCCTGGTTTCTGACGCGGCTGAAACGTCCCTGCCCTTCAGATTCTGCACCACCTGCAATGTCTGCGACCGTGTCTGCCCGCAAAACGCCGCTCCTTACGAGCTCATCCTGGAATGCTTTGACCGCCGGGCAAATGAACGGGGCCTGCCCTATATCGCCAGAATGGTACTGCCCGATAAACCGGAGAACATCTGGTCCGCCCTGGGACCACTGATGAGCGAACGGGAACGGACTCTCTTAAAGGTATGGGAACAGAACCTTAAAAATAAACATAATACCGTCATCCTGACCGGTTTTTATACCAACCTGGTTCCCTGTCTGGCCGACCTGACGATTATCCGCGACCTCAGTTTGCCGATCGCGGGCAGCGCGGGCTTATGGGGCTGCGGCGGGGACACCAATAAAATGGGCCTGATCGGTTTGACCGAAGCGGTGGCCTCCCTGATCGGCGGGGTTTTCCGGAACATGAGTCCCGCCAGGGTTTACTGTTTCATGGAAGCCGAGGCGGCCATGCTGGCCGAAATTCTGCCGCGTTACTACGGCGCTGAATTCGATTTTGAAGCCCTTCCCCTGGACTACCTGATCCTGGACAGAATTAATTCCGGCGGCATCCGCATCGAAAAACCACTGGGCCTTACCGTCACCGTGCATGACAACTGCATGTCCCGGTACCTGGGCGGTAAACCCCAGATTGTCGTCCGTGAAATCCTTAAAAAATCAGGCTGCACCATCCTTGAGATGGCGCACAACCACGACAACGCCCTGTGCTGCGGCTGGGCGGCCACCATCCCCACCCTGTACGCCGGAACCGGCAACCCCTTTGCCACCATGGCCTACCTGCTTTACAGTCTGAGGCGCCGCCTGACCGAAGCCGAACAAACCGGCGCCGACGCCCTGGTCACCGGCTGCCCGGCCTGTTTTCTGTTTCTGACCCTGATAAAAACTTTGACCCACTCAAAAATAGAAGTCTTTCACCTGCTGGAAATCGTTGAAATGGCCCACGGCGGGGAATTGACGCGGAAAACCGAGGAACGGTGCTGGGAGATCCTGGCCCACGCCTCGGCCATGATCCTCAACTGGGTAAAATCAGACAAAAACCGTCGCTATTTCCCGCCTCCGGAAATTAACACCACTGCCGTTCAACTCCTTCAGGCGCCATCGCCCGGCAACGCTGCCCGGACAAAACGGTTCGCGGCCCTGTATAAAAGCCGCCTGACGCAAAATTTCATCACCCGAAACATTCTGGCGGCAGCCGTCAACACCATTGCCCGGGGATACGGAATCTGGATGAACCGCCAGAAAGAAAAGCAGATCAAGGGTAGTAGCATGTGATGAAAGGCGGAAACCTTCGGCTGTATTTATGACCCGGACAAACATTCTTAAATACCCTTTGTGAAAATGATCTCCCTGATTAAAAAAGGGCTGGTGGCTCTTGTCTGTCTGATCATCCTCGGCTTGGCCCTTGGCTCGGCCTATTGCTGGTACCTTTCCGGCAGGATTGAAAAACGTTTTTCCGGGCGCAAATGGGCAATTCCTTCCACCGTGTATTCGGACACCTTCCTGCTGTTTCCGGGAAAGCGGATAAGCCCCCTGTTCTTACAGGAAAAGCTGCGCAAACTGGGTTACCGGAAAACAGAAAACCCACCCGGGAAAAAGGGAGAATACCGGCTCAATGACCAGACCCTCGAGATTTATTTTAAGGATTTGAGTCTCCCGGACAATACCCGCAAGGGGTTTTTGGCCGAAATATCCCTTGATCAGGACACGATCCGGGAGATCCGGCGGATGGACACGAACGATTTTCTGGCCCTGGCGGAGCTGGAGCCGGAAATCATCATGCAGTATTTCGGCGAAGAGCGGGAACTGCGGCGGGTGGTTTCCATTGATGACATCCCCGGCCATCTTGAAAAGGCCGTGATCGCCATTGAAGACAACCGCTTTTACAAACACTTCGGCATCGACCCCAGGGGCATTGCCCGGGCCTTCTACGCCAATATCAGGCACGGCGCCATTCTTCAGGGCGGCTCCACCCTGACCCAGCAACTGGCCAAGAATTATTTTCTAACCCCGGAACGGACCCTGCGGCGGAAAATAAATGAGATGTTCATTGCCCTGGCCATGGAATTCAGATACAGCAAAAATGAAATTCTCGAAATTTATCTGAATGAAATCTACTTCGGGCAGAAAGGCTCCGTTTCCATCAACGGGGCGGGCGAAGCCGCGAATTTTTATTTCGGAAAAAACGTAGAAGACCTCACCCTGGCCGAATCCGCCCTGCTGGCCGGCATCATCAAAGCGCCCAATTTTTATTCGCCCTTCTCAAACCCCGAAAAATGCGAAGAAAGACGGAATCAGGTCCTGGCCGTCATGCTGGAGCAGCGGTTGATATCCGAAAGCGAATATGCGCCGGCCGTAAAAGAACCCGTCAAAACCATAGGGTACAAAAAATACAACCGCAACGCGCCCTATTTCCTGGATTATGTTTCGCTGCAACTCCACGACCTGTACCCGGAAGCCACCCTGGCCAGTCAGGGTTTTTCCATCTTCACCACCCTTGATACCGAGGTCCAGCAGGCGGCTGAGAAGGCCCTGGCTTATGGTTTAGACCGGCTGGAGCGTCGGATCCCGGCCCTTGAACGGACGGACCCGGGCAAAAGTCTCCAGGGCGCCGTGCTGGTGATGCAGCCCCGCACGGGTAATATCCTGGCCATGGTCGGCGGCCGCGACTACGGAATCAGCCAGTTCAACCGCGCCACCCATGCCCGGCGCCAGCCGGGGAGCTGTTTTAAGCCGCTGATCGCGGCCCTGCTGCTGGATGTGTTCAAACCGTCTGATCTGCTGTCCAACGAAAAAAAAGGGTATCCGGTCAACGGCGACATCTGGGAGCCGGATAATTTTGAAGATATTCCGGAAAAAGAGCTTTCCGTAAGAGACATGCTGCGATTATCCTGTAACCGGGCGGCCGTGGACCTGGCCATGCGGGGTGGCCTTGAAACCCTGATCCGCCGGCTGCGGGCCTTTGATTTTTCCGCCACTTTCTCACCCTGGCCCTCCCTGGCCCTGGGGGCCTTTGAGGTTATTCCGCTGGAACTGGCCCGGGCTTACTGCGTTTTCGCGGCGGACGGCATTCAGCCTTTTCCGCTTTCCATCAAAGAGGTGACCGATGAAAATGAAAAAATCCTGGTGCGGCGTCTGGTTAATATCAACACGGTGCTGTCTCCGGCCAAAGCTTTTCTGATCACATCCATCCTGGAATCAGTCGTCAGGAATGGAACGGCGCAATCCCTGAAGCGGCTGGGCGTTGATTTTCCCCTGGCCGGTAAAACCGGAACGACCAACAAATACAGGGACGCCTGGTTTATCGGGTACACCCCGGATTTTCTGGCGCTGGTCTGGGTGGGGTTTGATAACGGGGATTCGGTCTACACCACCGGCGCCGGAGCGGCCGTTCCCATCTTCGCCGAACTGGTCAGGCTCATGCCCGGGCAAATCTCGAAAAGCGAGTTTACAATCCCGCCGGGTGTGGTAAAGAAAAAGGTGTGCCGGGAAAGCGGGGACCTGGCCGTTTTCCTGAAATGCCCCGAAACTTACGAGGAATATTTCCTCGAGGAAAACCAGCCGGAAAGGGAGTGTCCTGTCCACGGCTCAACCAGTCGTTTTAAAAGGGTGTTTGATGGCTTTAAGCGCATATTTGAGTAAAAAGACGTTCATTCTCTGTTGTTCCGGGGCTGGTATAATCTTGCTCCTTGGTCTTGGCGGCTGCGCCGGCCTTACCCCCCCGCCGGAACCGGAAACGGCTATCCCTCCCCCTGAAATCATTGAAAAACCTGACGGCCGGGGACAGGCCCCTGATTCAAGAATGCTCGCGGCCCACAGCCTGACCCGGGAAGGGTACCGGCTTCTGATGGAAAATAATTTCAACGGCGCCATCCGCGTTCTGGAACGGGCCGTAGGCGTCAACCCCGCCAACGGGCCGGGTTACTATTATCTGGCCGAAGCCTGGCTGGGAAAAGAAAACTTCGACCTGGCCTTTCAGTTCAACAGGCTGGCGTCTATATATCTGAGAAATGACAAGGGTTGGTCCGGGCTGGTGCTGTCGCAACAGAAGCGGATCGACGGTCGTTTTCCTTATTCAGCCCCGACACTCGTTGAATAAACATTTCTCAGGGCATCCCGCAATCCCGAGCGCCGGTTGACGCGGGCCTGAACCGCCGATTTCAGGATCTCGTCATCGGCCCAGATCGTAACCGTCTTTCTGGCGCGGGTAAGGCCGGTATAGACCAGCTCCCGCGTGAGAAGCGGAGAGCTTTTTTCTGGCAATATCATCAGCAGCGAGTCAAACTCCGACCCCTGGGACTTATGAATGGTCATGGCATAGGCGGTTTCGTGAGGAGGCAGCCGCAGCGGCAGAAAAGTCCGGAAAGGACGGCGCGAATCCGGAAAACAGGCCTGCCGGTATCCGGCCTCATCATTCCAGATGATCCCGACATCGCCGTTGTAAAGTTTAAGCGCATAGTCGTTGCGGGTGATTATGACCGGCCGCCCCTTGTAGAACGGTTCCGAAACGTCGATCACGCCTCCGGCGGACAGCATCTTTTCCACCAGCCGGTTGACGGCCTCAACCCCGTAAACGCCCTGACGATGGGCGCAGATGATCCGGAACCTCCCCAGCGCGGCCAGCGCCTCTTCCACGGTCGCCGCCTTGATCATCTTTTCAAAAAAATCCAGCGCCGTCGCCCGGAAACCGTCTTCCAACTCCTCTTTCTTTGGCAGCATTTTTCTGACAATCAGACCGGAGTCGTCATGGTCGATGACGCGGCAGGTCTCGTCCGCATCGCCCCGATTAACGGCGCCGCCGACAAGGTCAATGGAGGAGCCTTCCGGAAACCGGAAATTCCGTTTCAACTCCACGACGCAATCCGCCAGCCGGGTGCCGCCTTCGCGGTCCCGTTCCGGCAATCGCTCGCCGCAGACGGCCTCATAATCTCCGCGGAATTCTTCCGAAAACCGGTCGGCCGCCGTCGCTCCGCAGATATCGCCGAAAACAGCGCCGGCCTCAACGGACGCCAGCTGGTTTTTGTCGCCCAGCAACACCAGGCGGGTGCGCTGGTCCAGGGCCGAAAAAAGCCGGGCCATCAGCGACAGGGAGACCATCGACGCTTCGTCGATGATAACGACATCGGCCGGCAGATGACGGTTCTCGTGGTAACGAAACGCAAAACCGGTCTCGGACGCGCCCAGCAGCCGGTGAATGGTATAAACGGCTTGCGGAAACTTTTCCGCTGGCCCGGCGTCCGCGGCCGTCATTTCCCTCCGGGCCGCGGCCATGGATTCCTGGAGTCTGGCAGCCGCTTTTCCGGTCGGCGCGCACAGAAAAATGGACGCGGCCGGCTCTTGCTCCAGCATCAGGCCGATGATTCTCGAAGCCGTGAATGTCTTGCCGGTTCCCGGACCGCCGGTGATGACGCAGATATTCCGGGTCAGCGCCGCGAAGGCCGCGATCTTTTGCCAGTTCACGCCCGCGGGCGGGAGCGACGAAGGAAAACAGCGATTGAGTCCGTTTTTAAGCCGTTCGATATCGATGTCCCGCAGGCCGGCGTCCAGTCGTTCCCGGAACCCGGCGGCCAGCCGCTGTTCATATTGCCAGTAACGATACAGATAAAGCCGCCGACCCGGCTGATCCAGAATAAGCGGGGTATAATCACCGGGAGCGCCCACCGCCGGGCTGCGCGCGATCCGGCGCATCCAGTCGTCGGCCTCCGGCGTCCGGAAATCGATTGGCCCGCCGTTTTCCAGCGGCTCATATCCGTCCTCCAGAAGAGCCGCCAGCGATCGGCCCGACCAGTCGTCAAAATCCAGACAGACATGCTTGCCCCTGACCACGATGTTATTCAACAGAACACAGGCCAAGTAGAGCGCCTCTCCGCCGTTATCACCGGACAGCCGGGCCATCAAATCGGCGAACTGGATATCAATATCCGCCAGCAGGCCTCTGTGGTACAGTTGTTGTATCGGGTAGTCGCCCATCTCATTATCCCGGCACTTCGTTGAGTTCGCCGGTCAACTCTCCGGGCGGACGGTCAGAATAGGCGCCGTTGCCCGGCATCATACGGCAGGTCAACTGCGATCTTCCCCATCTCAGTGCCATTCATAGGCGAATTGATGAAATACGCGCAACAGAGGCCGCGTTTGGACAAAGCCGGACGCGACACGGGAATCCGTCGGCCTGTGTTTTCAGCCGCTACTCATTGTAGAGCGCTTCCAGCTGATCTTGATACTGTTTATACACATTCCGGCGTTTTAATTTCATTGTCTGGGTCAGCATGCCGTTTTCAAGCGAGAAATCTTCCGGCAGGAACATGAATTTTTTTGGGATTTCATATCCGCCATATGTTTTTTTAAGCTGCTGAACGACTTCCGCTTTAACAAAATCCTTGATCTTTTCTTCCTTGATCAGGTCTTCCGGCCTTTTGCCGCCCAGCCCCATGTCCCCGGCAACCGGCTTTAACGCCTCAAAATCCGGCACCAGCAAACAGACGTTGTAGGGTTTCCCATCCCCATAGAGCATGGCATTGACCACAAAAGGATTTAACTTGATGTCCTCTTCCAGGGAGGCGGGATGGACATATTTGCCGTTTTCCAGCTTGTATTCCTCCTTGAACCGCCCGGTAATATGCAGGAAACCATCTTCATCCAGCCGCCCCCGGTCACCGGTGCGAAAACCCGTGCCCAGTTCAGGATCGTGTACCAGAACCTCGGCGGTTTTTTCCGGCTTGTTGTGATACCCCTGCATGACATTGGGACCGAAGCAGACGATTTCGCCGTCTTCGCTGTCTTCACCGACAAGGCTTTTATCGATCACTACCGTAACCTTCTCAATGGCCCGGCCCACCGTGCCGAGCCGGTTGGCCGCCGGAGAATTCATGGTCATGGCCGGCGTGGTTTCAGTAAGCCCGTAGCAGTCATAGGTGGGAATGCCGATATCAATAAAAAACTGGGCGATTTCCGGATTCATGGCCGCGCTGCCCGTAACCGCTTCTTTTAAACGGCCACCGAACCGCGCCCTGATTTTGCCGAACACCAGCTTATCTAAAATTTTAAATTTAAATCCGGCTTTTCCGGTCTGACGCTTTTTCTCCGCCTCCTTTTTAGCGGCGTTAAACAGGGTCAGTGCCAGGCCGCCTTTTTCGGCCATCATATTATGGATGCCGCTGTAAACCCTGTTAAACACCCGGGGAACGGCGATCAGCAAGGTCGGCCGGACCAGCGCCATATCATCCACCACCGTTGCCACCGACTCCATAATGCCGGTGGCGCCCCCCAGGTAAATTCCCAGGTACAATTCACCGGTCTGACCGAAACTATGCGCCCACGGTAAAATGGAAAGGGTCACCACGTTTTCGTCAACATGGGGAAACATCTTGGCGGCCGCCTGGACATTGGTGGTAAAATTGCCGTGGCTGAGAAGCACGCCTTTTGGATCGCCGGTGGTGCCGGAGGTATAAATCAGGGAGGCAATGTCATTGTAATGGGGCTTTACGGAGGCCACGGGATTCTTCCGTCCCATTTCCTCGACCGCGGCCATGCTGTTTTCACCGCTGCCATAGATGATAAAAATCTTTTCCAGAGAGTCGATTTCATCCACCCAGCCTTTTACCAGTTCATACACATCTTCATTCACCACAAACAGCACCTTCAGCCCGCTGTCCTGAATGATATACCGCCAGATGTGCAACAGTTCCTTTTCATACATGGGGACCAGACGCGCACCCAGGCCGAAGGCGGCAAAGGCGATAACGCCCCAGGCTTCGGAATTATTGATAATCAGTCCGACCCCGTCCCCCTTGCCAACGCCCAGTTGCGCCAGACCGCCCCGGAGGTCATCCACCCGTTTGGCCACCTGCCCGTATGTTTTGTATTCATATTCACCGGCGGCGTTTTTCATGCCCACCAAGGGACGGTGGGAAAACTTCTTGACACTGTCTTCGAACATATCCACCAGATTGGCCGGATATTCATACCAGTCTTCGGCTCTGTTCATCTTCCAATCTCCATTTCGCTCTGTCCATAAACAATCGGACCGTTATTGTAATAATTCCCTGCCTGATAAAAAAATACGATTTTATCTTCCGGACTGTTTGTTTTTAATACCAAACACTGTTACCGAAAAACAAGCAGTCTTTTCAATAAGAGGACAAAACAAAACATAAGCCGTCACCGGACAGCCGTACCATCAAATCGGCGAACTGGGTATCAATATCCGTCAGCAGGCCTCTGTGGTACAGCTGTTGTATCGGGTAGTCGCCCATCTCATTACCCCAGGACATCGTTGAGTTCGTCCGTCAAATCTCCGGACGGACGGTCAAAATAAACGCCGTTGCCCGGCAAATCAGGATTCACGCCGCGGACAAACAGATAGACAATA
>CAYSMV010000379.1:0-4664 GCA_964432245.1 uncultured Desulfobacterales bacterium | reverse complement strand
AAAACAGGGCTATCCGCATATTGAGTTTTACGGATAATTGCCTCCCACAACCCGACCCGGGAAGGCCGCCGGCAAGCCTGTTCCCTTTCCAGGCCTCCGGGGCCGGTGGTTTATATCGATCGATTACATCTGGCCAGGCTGTTTCCCCGGGGCATCCCCCGCCATTCCTATCATGAATCGCACCAAGCCGTAACTTAGCCAGCTTACCAGGCGCACCCGGATGGGCTGCATCTTCCACTTATTCTCAAATATTCGCCGTGCTCCCATCTTGATAGCCTGCTCCAGGCTATGCTTTAATTCTTTGGCAAAATTTTCATCGTCAACAACGACATTCGCTTCCAGAGAAAGCAGCAGGCTGAGAGGGTCAAGATTTGAAGATCCCACCGTAGCCCAATGTTCATCAATCACAGCGACTTTGGCGTGCATCATGCTCTGGCGGTATTCGTAGATCTCAATCCCGGCATCGAAAAAACCGCCGTATAGGGCATGCGAGGCATAATGCAGCAACCGATAATCCATTTTCCCCTGCAACAGCAAAACCACCCGTACACCGCGCCCGGCTGCATTCAAAAGCGCATGACGAAAATTCAATCCGGGGAAAAAGTAGGCATTCGCAAGAATAATTTCAAATTTTGCCTGTTCAATCGCCAGCAGATAGGCATCTTCAATATCTCGACGATGGCGGATGTTATTCCGTATCAGAAAACCCGATCGCATCCGGCCCCTGGGTTCGGCTGAAGGGGCTTGTCTGTAGTTGGCCCGGCGCCGGCCAGGAAGCTTGCGGATCCAGGCCACCCGCGACCACACCCGGCGGGTAGAATCATAAATTTTTTTGACCAGCGGCCCTTCCACACTGACAGCGTAATCATGGCGAGTCGATGTCTGACCGGGCATATCCATATCATCGTTAATATTAATGCCTCCCACAAACGCAATCTCCTGGTCCACGACCACAATTTTGCGGTGCAAGCGACGCAACCTCCGGCGCCGCAACGTCCAAGGCGATATCTTGGGCCGGAACTTCATTACCATTACGCCGGCCGATTCCATGTAATCGACCATGGTTTTGGGCAAATGCCTTGAGCCGAAGCCATCAATTAAAACGTGTGTTTTTACGCCGCGAAAGGCCGCCCGCCTGAGCGCCTCCGCAATGCGTAGTCCGGTAGCGTCATTTTCGAAAATATAGCTTTCCAGATAAATTTCATGCACCGCCCGGTCCAACGCCGCTTCGATCGCCGGGAAATAGGCTTCGCCGTTTTGTAACAGGACAATCTGATTGTTCGGGATAATGCAGGTCACGGCGGGTTTGCCCTTTTCCTGGATGGACACTTGCTCCGCTTTCAGACGCCGACAAAATTTTTATAAGATCCTCTCCCTGCGCAACTTCCTTTCAGGAAGAGGATACGGGGATAGATCATCAAGGACAGTCCGCCATTCTGAGAGGATTTTACGTACGCATTGATGGGCTTCCTCGACAAACCGCGTGACCTCTTCGCCGATAATGAACGGACGACTTTTATTCAAAGACATTTGACGAAAATCAGGAAAAATTTTTCCGGAACTCTCGAAAGGCTTTCACAATATCCAGCATCGCCTCGTGCATGCCCTCGGCGCCGGAGCCGATATCGGTTGTTCTTTCTTTCTCAATTCTGCCCTGGACCTCGGATTTGATTTTTTCCAGGTTCTGTACCTTTTTTTCAAACTGCAGGCGATGGAATTCTTCCATGTCATTTATGACATCAGAATTAATCTGCCGGATCAGTTCATCAGCCTCAGCCATTAATTGTTCGATAGTCTCAGTTTCATGGTTTTCCGGCATATTTTTCCCCTTCCCTGACCCGTTGGCTACTCACTTCACGCCAATTGTTGTTTTTTCATCGGAAAGCGATTTAACGCCCAGCATTTCAATTAACCGGTTGATGTCGATGGCTTTGTGATTCATTCCGCCCTTTGAAACCGGCAGCAATATATGATTTTTAATAAATATATTGTTCGCATATTCTGCGATAATGATAGCCGTATATTGAAAGAGTTATGGCTACTGATATCTGTCCGGGCCTGCGGAACAGGGTCCAGAGCAGCAGTTGCCAGTATTGAAAACGTTCCTTCCCCAGCACCCCGAGCCGGAAAGCGGACCGGAAAATTGAAAGGAACCGCTGAATATCTATCGGCGTTTTGATTCCAGGCGTTTTCAGTTCCTTCAGTAACGTTCTGATTCGACGGTAGTAATTTTTGGGGGCATAAATCTGTCTCATGATCGATTGATATCCCTCCAGCAGACTGTCCATACCCATTCGGGGAATGATATTGGTCGTTCCATCGACGTTGTCCCCTGAAAAGCGTTTGACAATGCGACTTTCCCGTTGAAGCCGGTCAAAGAGGCGCGTTCCCGGAGGCGCCTGGAGCATCCCGACCATGGCGGTTACGATTCCGCTCTTCTGAATAAAATCGATCTGCCGCTGGAAAATAGACGTCCTGTCGCTGTCAAAACCCACAATAAAACCGCCCATCACCTGCAAGCCTGCTCGGTGGAGGATCGCGACACTTTCAACCAGGTTCCGGTTTTTATTCTGGGTCTTGTGGCACTCCGTCAGACTGGCTTCATCGGGCGACTCAATGCCGATAAAAACGGAATCGAATCCGGCGGCGACCATCATGTTCAAGAGTTCAGGGTCATCGGCGAGATTGATGGAGGCTTCCGTAAAAAAGATACAGCCCTTTTTATCCCGGCGCCATTCGATCAGAGCGGGCAGTAAATGTTTTTTAAGATAGGTCTTATTGCCGATAAAATTGTCGTCGACAAAAAATATGCTGCCGCGCCAGCCGGCGGCATAAATACAATCCAGTTCCGAGGTGACTTGCCGCGGCGTTTTTAAACGCGGCCGGTGACCGAACAACGTTGTCACATTGCAGAACTCGCAGTTGAACGGGCACCCTCTGGAAAACTGAATGTTCATGGACGCGTACCGTTTCGTTTTCACCAGATCCCACGAGGGCATCGGGGTGCGGCTGAGATCGCAGAAGCCCGAAGCTCTGTAGACCTTTTTGGGATGTCCGTTTTGCAGGTCCGCCAGAAAAGCAGGAAGAGTCAATTCCGCTTCGTCGAGAACGAGATGGTCCACGTCCATAAATTCGTCCGGTTCGGAAGTAAACAGAGGGACACCGGCAACGACCTTCAGTCTCGACGCGTGGCACCGGGCGATGATGCGCTCGGCGGATTTCCGCTGAATCGCCATGGCGCTGATAAATGCCATATCCGCCCACGAAAGATCTTTATCCGTGAGGCTGTCCACATTGGCGTCCACAAGCCGCTTTGACCATTTTGCCGGTAAAAGGGAAGCGACGGTAATCAGGCCAAGCGGCGGAAAAGCCGCTTTTTTCCCGATGAAACGCAACGCGTGGGAGAAGGACCAGAAGGTATCCGGAATTTCCGGGTAAATGAGAAGAATGTTCATATCTGCGGACTCCCTTTCGGTCTATTCGGCATTCAATAAATGACAGATGCGCCCCCGGGCGCAATGTCTCTGGCGTGTTCACCGCAAAAGAATACTTTGGAAACAACCCGGCCAATCTCGGTGAATACGCCTAAACAACTTTTATCGGCGTCGATCCTGACCATGGTTAAACCGTTTGTGTTGACGATGATTCGTTCGGCGGCCGATTCCTTGTGAATAACCTCTACGAGTGCCCACGCCGCTGCCCCATCGAAAACCCCCACGAGACTGAATTGAGGAATACGATGGTTCCCATTACTGAAAATTTTGAATTTTTCTTCCATGTTTCCTCCTCTCCTGACGCCCCTGCCGCATAAAGGCTCAGCTTGTTTTGTCCCTGGCCGCATGAACGGCCTCTATTCCTTCGGATTTGGAAACCGTGTAGATTTGAATTCCCGGCGGTTCGCATAAAAGCGTTTTTATCCCCAGCAACGCCCCGAATCGATGAGACCGCATATGATGATCCATGCCTTCACGGGTCTCCCACTCCACCTGCAGGCTGAAACGGTTATTATATTTGATGTCGCAAAAGGCGGCACAACCCAGGCAACCTGCTTCCTTTTCCATTGACTTGATCATGGAGAGAATGGTTTGCGTGACCTCCAGTTGCTTTTCCGGAAGTATATTCATGGCAATTCTTACGAAAATCATTGCGATCACCTCTCGGCAAGGTCAGCCCTTGAAAGTTGGAAGAGTCAATAGTAATTATGGAAGCCTTTGCGTATGGAATCATTTAACGAAACCTCAAGAGGGGTTTTCGTTTGTACACAATTTACTAAGTATAAATCAATTTTCATGCCAGGCGACCAACTACCGGGGGCGTCTAATCCACCATGCTGATTTATAGAGATAATCAGCTAAGAAGCAATTGCCTGGCGGTCATTAGCAACTATATAAAAAAGGCCATATTTCACCAATGGCCAAATACGACCTTTTTCCCCAAGCCTCCCCGGCGTCGTGGATGGGCAATAAAATTGTCACCGCGGAATATTGTTTTAAGGCGGGACTGCTGAGCCTGATTCGCGTTTGCGGGACGCTCCATCAGGATGAGGATTTAGGCTTTCGAATATTGAATTTTTGCATGCGGGCGCGCAGGGTGCTTCGATTGAGCCCAAGGATTTCAGCGGCACTGTTTTTGCCGCTCACTTTCCATTGAGTCTGCTCAAGTAC
>CAYSMV010000378.1:0-2137 GCA_964432245.1 uncultured Desulfobacterales bacterium | reverse complement strand
CAACGGACAGCATACGGCTGATATTTATCGATCAATACAGCCTGGACTGGGCCAGAGATCAATACGGTCTCTCCTGGCCATGGCCCCGACAGGTCTATGAACGAGTCATCGATTTCTGCCGGCGGGGGGGCGCCAGGGCAATCGCTTTTGATCTGGTTTTTTTTGAGCCCTCATATATTGGTGTTGACGATGATGAAATTTTCGGCAGTGCCATAAAAAAAACGGGCAATTTTGCGGCCTCGATCCAGCTCAGCAACGAACAGGGAACCGCCCCAACCTGGCCGGAGCGTTTCAAAGATAAAATTATTGTCGTGGAAGGACTTGAAGGCTATATCAGCCGGTCCGGACACGGCGGTTTAAAAAAAGCACGGGCCTCTTTTCCTGTTCCTGAAATAGGAGATAAGGCCGCTGTTTTCGGAACGGTTTCCGGTAAAACAGAGGGCGCGGTTATCCGTCGGGCCATTCCTTTCTTATCATTTGATGGAAAATTCGTGCCCTCGCTGGGGCTTGCCGCATTTATCGCGGCCCACCCTGATATTACCTGTAAAATTCGGGACAAAACCCTCAGCGCCGGCGGACATGTGATGCCCCTGGATAAAAACGGGCATACGATTATCCGCTACCGGGGCCCCACCCAGACGCATAAGACCGTTAATATCGCCGGAATTATTCAATCAGAGGAAAGACTCAGACAAGGAGAAAAGCCTCTACTCGACCCTTCATTTTTAAAGGACGCTTATGTTTTTGTCGGACCGACCGCGCACGCCATACTGGATCGCGTCGCCACTCCCCTGACCGAAGTCGCGCCCGGGGTGGAGATACATGCCACCCTGCTGGACAATTTTCTTTCCGATGATTTGTTCCGCGATGCGCCGATTCCAATGATGTTTTTATTAACAATTCTGCTCTCCCTTTTGGCCGGCATCGCCGGCATGCTCAGCCATGACTGGAGACAGGCCGTGATATCCGCCATAGTGTTCCTGCCGATGCCGCTTGTACCCGGTTTCGCCGTTTACAAAACCGGCTTATGGCTGCCCATAGCCGTTGCGGAAATCGCGGTCATTCTCTCCCTGGCCGGCGCCTTCATTGTCATTTACGCCATTGAAGGGCGCCAGAAACGATTCATCAAAAACGCTTTTTCCATCTACCTGGCGCCGGCGGTCGTCAAACAGCTGGTGGACGCCCCGGACAAGCTGAAGCTCGGGGGAGAACGGCGCGAAATCACGGCGTTCTTCTCGGATTTGCAGGGATTTACCACTATTTCCGAAAATCTGGAACCCGAGAGACTGGTTCTGCTTTTAAATGACTATCTGACCGAAATGACGGATATCGTGCTGAAACATGAAGGAACGGTGGATAAATTCGAAGGAGACGCCATTATCGCGTTTTTCGGCGCGCCGCTGGATGTAAAAAATCACGCGGAAAAGGCCTGCCTGGCCGCGGTTGAAATGCAGAACCGGATGAGAAAGCTCCGGCTGGAGTGGAAGGCCGAAGGCAAGCCGGAGTTGAAAATGCGAATCGGACTTTACACGGGCTACGCGGTGGTGGGCAACATGGGGTCTAAAAACCGGATGGACTACACCATGATGGGAGACACGGTCAACACCGCCTCCAGACTGGAGGGAATCAACAAAGTTTATGGCATCTACACGCTGGTCGGGGAGCCGACCCGCAAAGCGGCGGGAGACGCCATCGTGTTCCGGAGAGTCGATTCCATAATAGTTGTGGGGAAAAAAGAACCGGTGACAATTTATGAGCCCCTGGGATTTAAAACGGACGTGGATGAAAACACGCTGAAAACAGCCGGTCTTTACGAAAAAGGATTAGAAGCATATAAAAACCGGGCCTGGGACACGGCTATTGATATGTTTCATTCCGCCCTGGCCATCACTGCGGAAGACGGTCCCTCCAAATTAATGATCCAGCGGTGCCATGAATATAAGCGCCACCCTCCGGAAGATGACTGGAACGGGGCCTGCGCCATGAAAACCAAATAGCCCCTGGTTTTGCGCTTTACCCCCGCCTCAGGCGAGGCGGGTACAAACCGCCTGCCCGGGCCCTGATCAGCTTTGGCGAAAAAAACGAACAAATCAAAGCGATGATAAAACCGGCAACGATATCCATTATATAATGGATA
>CAYSMV010000377.1:0-7000 GCA_964432245.1 uncultured Desulfobacterales bacterium | reverse complement strand
TTATGACGGGTTCTTTTTCCCCATCTATAACATAACGGAATTTAATGTTTTTTTCTAACAGCAGGTAAGCGAACCGATTTTTTTCAAAAGAGAATGCCGGGCTGAAACTTTTGTCGATTTCCTTGTCGTTCTTAACGATAATGGGTCGGCCGCTTTTTTGGGCCGAGTATACCAGTTGACTTGAGTCAGGAGAAAACGTCAAGCCGGAGACCATGTCATATTCGGGCCCTTTTTTATCGTCGAAGACTACCTTCCATTTATTGTTTTCTTTTGCCGTATAGGCGAAATGGTTTGAATCGGGTGAAAACAGAATTGATCCTATTTCTTGAAAACCGCGCATTCTTTTGTTGTTTTTGACAAATATGTGGGATCCGGTTTTATTGAGGCCCACATAGGCCACATGCCGCGAATCGGGGCTGAAGATGATACCGACTTTTCGGTTGACACCCACATCAAAAAGCGGCCCGGGTTCACCGTCGATGGCAACCATTTGACGTCCTTTATCATTTTCGGCCCGGTAGGCGACCCGGGACCCGTCGGGGCTGAAGGCGATCTTACCAACGGACTTAAAGCGGGGATGTTTTTTACCGTCGACAACCGCGAACATCTTATCTTCTTCATTGGCTACATAAGCCAGCCGGTTTTTTCCCGGCGAGAAGAACGGGGATTCCATGGTGATGCCGCTGTGCTTCTCCCCTGAAACACCATCCAGCCAGACCCAGAAATTTGATCCGATCCTGGAGACATAAGCAATATGTCTCAGGTCCGGACTGATTCTAATGGAACGGACATATATTTCCTCGCCGCTGATGGCATAACCAACAGGCACGAGCGTATCTTCAAACAGGCATGGCTGCTCATCCGCGAATACGGCGGCGGAAGAGAGAGCAAAGAGTACAAGAATCAGTAATGTTTTCATCTTTCCGTTTTTACGCCATTTTTTGTTTTTATTCTTCCGGCTCGTCCGTCAGAAGCGGCATTAAACTGTCTTTGACGTTCAGGCAGGTTTTTCGTACTTCGTGGGCGATATGGTAGAGATATTTGAACGGCATGGAAAAATTGACCGCAAAAATCCGAGCGTCCATCCTGCCTTTAACATCCATGCCGCCGTAAGGGTTGTATTCCGATTCGATGAACTCGGTGGAGTTCATGTTGACGCTTTTATTATTATCGATATGCCATCTGTGGGACGTGAGATAGGCGGCCGCCAGATCTATTTTCAGGCCGCTTTTCAGGTTGATGCCCAAACCGACGCCATAGTAATCGATGTCCGCTATGGGGGCCAGCACGGAGAAATAATCCCTGTCGACGGATGTTTTTCTGTCCTCATAGCCGCACCGTATCGAGAGCCAGTCCAGCAACTGGTATTCGAGGCCGACGCTGATGTGATATTCATCCTTCATGTTCATGTCGAGGATCAACTTTCTGTCGCCTTCCAGGTGGCCGATGAATTTTGACATCTGAAACACTTGGATATCCTCGTCAAAGGTGAGCGTGTATCTTTTTGTGGAGGAGTAATCAATCCAGTGAAGATCGCACATCAACCTTAATTTTGGGGTTGGCCTGAGCATAATACCGGCCTGGACCCTTTTCGGCAGATCCATGCCGTCCATGTAAACGGTCCCTTCCTGGAAGGGCACGGGGTCATACGGCAGATCCAGAAGCAAGGATACGGCCAACAGCAGCGGCGAGCTGCCCATCCAGGAGACAAACCTCTGGAATTCCGGGGTGTAAGAAAACTTGAAGTGGCCCTGCTGTTCCATTTTGACTTCGCTCTGGTAGCAGACACCAAAAGAGAACCAGTTGCACGGTTGCCAGAGCAGGCCGATGTTGTAATTGGGAGAGTAGTCGTCGCGGGCGCTGATATCTATGTTGCCTATATCCCCATACGGGTCGATTCCGCCGCCGAACCAGGGGGGCGGCAGGGTTAACTGCGATATAACGGGAATGTTGAGCCCTTCGGTCGTGACCCCCAGTATTTTTGTCAGAGCGGTCATGTCATTGGGCAGACGAAAATCGGTGTCCAGTTGAGTGGCGCCCTGACCAAGGCCGACGGTTAATCCTATGGATAAGCTATCCGTCAGTTGATAGCTGACGGCTGGGGCCGCGTAAACAATATGCTGCATGGATACCGCCCGGCCGTTGTAACGGGCCGGATCATCATCGTCCCGGTAATATCCTCCCATGGCGGGGGCGTACATTCCAAAGCCGAATGTCCATCGGGAGTTGGGCTTTCTGTAAGAGAGCGCAAAAGGGAACGGCGCAAAACCGAACGACTGGCCCAATGGCGTCTCCATGCCGACCGTGTCCATATCCTCCGAACCTACCAGGGGGATGTAGATATGGACGCCCTCGGATGTCCCGCTTTTCCCGGCGACCGGATCGGCTTCTATACGAAAATCATACCCGCTTCCATGAACACCATCCAGCCAGCCTTTAAAATCAGGGTCCGGTGTGAATTTGGATTTTAAATCAAAGGCGGCGGTGACAAATCCCTGGCTTAGTTGCAGGCCGTTATGAACATTAGACAGCCCGGCCGGATTGAAGTGAATGGACATCTGGTCCGGGGGGTAGGCGACGCAGGTATTGGCCAGAGAAATGGATTTGGCGCAGATGGCGATATTTTCAAAGAAAGCAGCCTCACCTTTACCGCTGCCGCAAACAATGTATACAAGACAGGCAATCAGGAAAATCGCTCCCGCTCTGGCCTGTTTTGGTGGTCGCATTAATTCTCCTGTCACGTTCTACAGTTCGTAATCAAACGGTATTCTCAGCGAGAACGAAAAGTCCGAAGCGTCGTTGGTAAGCCCGATGCCCACGTTAAAACTGATCGTTCTTTGGGTGGAAAACCGCCAGCCGGTTCCAAAGTTGAGGCTGGCGGTCGTTGAGCTGCCGGTCCCCACAGTTTCGCCGTCTTTATATTTGTAGTCCGACCCGAAGGCGTATGACGCGCTGACCCCAACATTGAAAGAGGCCGCGTAGGAGAGGGCGTATCCGATTCCAAGGCTTAAGGCGATGCCGTCCGACGGCTCGACTTCTTCGAGTTCGCGGCCGCCTACTTTGTAATCCAAGCCCGTGTCATCAAACTGATAGGAATAGTACAGCCCTCCGAAAACAACGACCGGATCGATGGTTTTGTGGGTATTAAATCCGAAAGCGACGGAATATACCCCGGAGCCTGTTGACAGGTCGACCTCAGGGTTTCTTTCATATGGCCCCCGGCCGGTAGGCGCGGAAACGCTGAGGCTGCAGATGAGCGGCGGCAAATTTCCTGTAGATTTTATCGGCTGCCAGCTGAGGCTGAAAGACATGTCTCCCAGCTCGCTGACGTCTTCGGATCCCTCCTCCCCTCCCAGGTCATGGTATTTGTATATAAAAGGAACGGAGTAGCCTAAAGTCAAGTTGTCAAACAGGGCGTAGTTGACGGAAAGGGTGTTGACTATGGTGTGGTCGCAGGTATGTAACAGCCGATAAGCATCCCATTCCGCTTGGTCATAACTGTTATGCGTGTAACCAAACAGGTAATCAAAGCTGAGAGTTCTAGCCGGAGACAGGACATATTCCCGGCCGGCCGCGGAGAGGATTTCCTCTTCTTCCTGCTGTTGTTCGGTTTCCGTCATTTTCAGTTTTTTTCTGGCTTCCGACTCGACCCGCAGCTTGTCCACTTCGCTTTGCAGGGACTGTATCTGGCTATAAAGGGTCCGGAGGTCTTCGCTGGCGTATTCTTTGTCAAAATCAAGCTGTTCCGACAGTTCTGCCGGCGATGTTTTCTCACCTTCAAAAACATCCTGTTTTTTCACGCTTTGCGTGGAGTTGATGTAGGTGACAAAAGCTTCCTTGTGCTCTTTTCCCTTGTAGTGGGTGACTTCGGCATAGGCTTCCTGGACGGTTTCATAATCGCCGAGGCGAACCGCGAAAAGCGTATTACCGAGATCGTCGCGGGTTCTGAAAATATAGGGGTCGTATCCTTTTCCTTTAACTGTTTCCAGCATCGCAATGGCGTTGGCCTTGTCCCTGAAAACACCGATCTGGATGGAATAAGGATATTTGCCGATGTCCTGAATGGTGCCGCGGCCCTTGATCTCCGCTAATTCCTCGGGTGAAAATTTCGAGGTATCAACGATGAACTTAACCCCCTGAGCGGTGATGGCAGCCAGGTCTTTAGTAGTGAGCCTGGCCTGTTCATCGGTCAATGTTCCCCGGGCACTGATTTTGTCTATTTCATCGGGAGTGAGCCTGCTGATAAAACCCTGGCCCACCATGCCCTCCAGCTCATTTAAGGTCATGTCTGAACCAAAGCCCCGGCCGGAGGATAGCTCCAACTCCAGGGAGGTAGCATGTTTTATGCCGGTGCCGGTAGAAGCCTCCAGTTCATCCGTGGTCAGGCTCTTTGTAAAGCCGGTTTCTGCCTCTTGATCGGATAATTCCAGATCAAAATCGGAGGACCGAGGCGGATCGGCGGCCAGAACACCTGGTGAATTTTCCTCTGCGCTGGTGTTTATCGACAGTACTGCCAGGAAAAGTACTGCCCCGAAAATAATCTTTATATTTGCCTTCAATGTATTACCTCCCGAAGAGCATTGCGGTTTATTTTTTATAGTATTGGATATAGTTTGGCGCGGGCGACGGGTAAGCGTCAGGCGTTCCGTAATCCGTATAGAAATCTTCGGCCTTGAGAGGCGCTTCAACAGGTCTTGCCCCTATTTTCATGATTGTGTCGCGGAACATGATATCCAGTGTCCGGTCTTCATCCATAAAATTGAGGTCTTCGTTTTTCAGTTGTAATAAGGTCAGTTGTTCCTCACCCGAGGGATAAACGACAAAGATAACATTTCCGTGCCATAGTTTTTTAAATTCAGATATGGTGTAGCTGCTGTTTCCCTGAAACGGGTCGGCCAGAAAAACATGGTTCCTGTAAATGTCTTTAAAGACGGTGAAGTGGCGGTAGCCGTAAAGTTCGATAGGGATAATACAGGGCATGTCAAGCGTATCCAGATCTTCTATCTCGGCTTTGTAACCCACGCCCTGATAGCCGAGCGCGCTGACGAATTTTTTCATGTCCAGCAGGGAGAACGCCCGCCTTTCCACGATTTTTTCTTTATCACCGTATTTCAGCAGGCCATGAATGATCTGGGTTTCTTCAATATCTTCGGCCACGTGATACTTAAGGAGGGTGGCCAGCGCCGCGGATCCGCAACTGTAATCATATTTTTGTTTAACGATTCGCGACTTTTCGATATCAATGGCTGAACGCATTGCCAGTCGCATTTCTACCGGCTGCAGGACGTGAGGGAGCAGATAGTCGGTGTTGGTGATAATGCCGTCATCAGGGGCTGCAATAAAACGGAACTCATAATCCGGAATATCTTTTATTGGAATAATGTTGGACAACAGCGCCGTACCGATCAAGAAGGCAATAAGCACGTGCATGAAAATTTACCCCCCGTCCGTTATTTTGCTTATAATATAGAGGCCTGAACACTGTTTATATAAAAAAACTTTTTAGCATACAAAAAGCGGTTTGTAAAGCAAAAAAAAGAAAAATTTTTAAAGAATCAGGCTTTTTCTCGAAAGGCTCAGGGCGCGGAGAAAAACGGCAATCAGCGGAACCATTGAATGGTTTTTTGAACAATAACTCTTCGACTAAGTGCACTGGGTCATAAATTTGGTGACGTATTTAACTTTAGTCGTCATCGTCCGGCAGGACCGGACGATCCAGATACGATTGACCGTTATAAGGGATAAAGCCGTTTTACTCTGGATCACCCGGTTAAATTTACCATCCGACCTGATCGGGTGGCCGGGTGATGGCGATCGTAAAACCGGCCAAACCATACAAGAGTTCAATGCATACGGATACGTAACCGTATTCGTGCCATTATGTACTAAGGAGAATAACCAAAATTTTTAAAAGGGGAGAAAAACAAAGAGCTGTTTTGACGCAGATTATAAAAATAATAAAGAAGCAGGCCTGATCAGGGCGGTATCTGTTAATGGCAGACTACGTCCCAGTCTTCATTGGGATAGATATAAATGTCATTTCCGCCTCCCATGAAAATATCCAGGTTTTTGATTTCCAGCATACCTAGTTCCTGATATCGGGTAAAGTCGGGATAGTGCGTTTGATCTCCCCAGACCAGATCTGAACGTATCGGATCACCCTGGGGCGCCAGCCCGATAGACATGCCAAAAGCGGGAGAGTGAATATGGATGTCGTTATATATTCTGTTTCTAACGTAAGCGGTGTGGGGGGGGACAACGACAAGGCCCGATTCAGACAGAATCGGATCATCGCCGGTCGTCCCGGGCTCGGTAAAGACCGTGCCGAAGTTATATGTCTTATCCTGGAGTCCTGTCGCGGTTCTCATTTTATCGCCCGGCACCCACTCCCAGCGATCATAGTTTCTCAGCGACAAGGATCGTTCAAGAGCGGTGTTCCCGCCTTTATAGGGAGATTTGCGGATCGTATAGCTTTTCAGATAGGGGGGTAAAAATTCCAGGTCAAAGCGTACATCCTGCTCAATAACCTCGCCGTTATGGGCACGGACAAAGTTGCCGTCTATTTTTTTGTCGGTAGTAAAAATGATTTCCTTGATCCGGGGCTTGGTGTTGTCGCCGGAGAAGATATTATCCGCGTTGGGACGACTTTTAATGTAGTCGGTGTCGATCACATTGGCGTTCAACGGCGCGAGGTCGTTTACAAATTTGTCCGCTGATGCCTGGTCTTTGAAACTGTATTTAAATTGGTCATACTGGAAATCAACATAGGGAATGTTGGTGACGACAAAACCGGGATCTATCGCACAGCCGGAACCAACTCCGTTCATGTCCCCCCACCAGCTGGTTTCATCGATGTAGGCGGTTGTGGGGGTTTCAAAATAAAGGCTTACGACATCACCGTTTCCGGCGGAAATGTCGGCAATGCAGGCATCCGACAGCAATTCGACGTCTCCGCCATAGGCGGCAGCGACGGCCGCCAGAAAAAAAACAATACCCGCCG
>CAYSMV010000376.1:0-2209 GCA_964432245.1 uncultured Desulfobacterales bacterium | reverse complement strand
ATTGTCTCAATCAGCCCCATAAAAATCAAGTGGTTATTAACGACTTCCCGGCATAAAAATTTTAGAAAAGTTAAAGACAAATAAAATTGACAATTTCTTTTTATCATGTTAGTTTATAATTATAAAAAAATTCCTGCTTGGTTTTTCTGCCTTTTTTTACCCCTTGATATACGGGTTTTAAAAATATTAACGCTAAAATCCTAAAACAATGAACAAGCTTTTAACCATTCTTTCGGGTGCAGTTTTCCTGCTGGCTTTTCTTTCCGGCACCGCGTCGGCCAAATGGTCTCTTCTGGAAAATTACCAGTTGCACGATGTGTCCGGTGAAAAAGGCATTTGTGTCCCCTCACAAGATGAAGAATGTGATCTGAAAACAAAAAAATATAACGAACTCTATGCTGAAGATGACCTTGATGATGATATGGAGGAAACAAGAGAAGCCGGCCTTGAAATGATTTATGAAGATGATTTCTTACAAAAACATCCCTATATGACATTTCCAGTCGACGTGACCAACTCTGAAACGCCTGTTCCGGGCGAACCGTTTTTCGCATCCGACTGGTATAATCCCGACGACCTGTCCGGATGGGAAAAACTGCTGGAAAAAATAATACGTTCGGCGCCGCCCCCATAATTTTCTCGAACGGCAGGCAGGCTTTCCCTGTTTCTTGATTCTTAACAAAAACAACTGTCTTAAAGCAAACCGTTTCCGGACTTTAAGCCCGATAAAGGCGACATTTTTACCGTCATTAACAGAGGCGCTACAATGCAGGTAAGCGGTATTATCATCCTTGACTACATCCGTTTGATCCGGGCCAACAAAGCAAAAAACTGGGACCGGTGGCTTGAACCCGAAGACTGGCAAATTATCAACGGCGAATTAAACCCCGCCGAATGGTACCCCTATCCGGTATTCCGGCGTCTGGGCTGGGCCGCCTACCAGGAGATCGCCGAAGGCAACCCGGACCTCACCGAACAGTTCGGCCGGTTTAACATGCAGAGCATGATGCAGGTATACCGTGACCTGCTGGTTTCAAACGACCCCATAGCCAGCGTCACCAAAGCGGCTCAACTGTGGGCCGGCCTGTTCCGTGGCACCGAAGTTGAATCCGTCGTTACTGATCACGGTGAAGACTGGGTGACTTATATGTTTCGGGCGCCGGTCAAGGAAAGCGATTGCGAAATGATCACCGCCTATGCCCATCAAGTCGGCGGTCAGTTGATTGAACTGGTAACCAACGCCGGGGGCGCGGGCGTCAGCGCCGATGTCACCTCGGAAAATCGCAGCCGGTTTATTACCGTTCGCTGGAACTGATCCCGCTTTTTCGTAATATTTTCTGATGTATGCCCGTTTACCTTTTCCTTTTTTCCATCGCCACCCGTTCCTGTTCAAGCTCCCCGATAAGGGCCGAGAGAGTCCAGCTTTCGGAATACGGTGTCAGGGTAGCCCATAGCGGGCGGGGTAATCCGGCCTGCCGATAAGCATGAAGAATCCGGTGAAGTTCGCTTTCGGTAATACCGGAAAGAACAATGGCCCGCGCCGGTCCGGAACGCTCGTTTCGACCCGACTGGTCCGGTCTGGCCAGCAGAGATTCAAGTTTTTCTTCGCCGTCTTTTTCCGTACTGAAAATCACCGGCACATTCGCGAGCTGAATGCCGTCAAGCAATTTCATGAGGACCTCCTTTTCCCCGGGAGGAAAACCACATACCAGCATTGCCCTCGGGCCATACATAGGTTTGTCCGATTGCCCGATCTTTTTAAAGGTCCCCTGGCTCATGATGCCCTCCGCTTTTTTTGCTTAATGGTTGTGTGTCATCCCGTCTTTTACTATCATAAACAGCGGCGTTATAAAAAAAAACCAAATAATGTTCATCCATTTATTATGGATGGAAACTGATTTTAAGGACAACGACATGAGCCAGGAAAGGCTGAATCAACAGATAAATTTTATACTGGAAATTGACCGGCTCAAAACTATTTTTCGCCGGACCTACCTGACCGATGCCAGCCGTTTTGAAAATTCGTCCGAGCATTCCTGGCATATAGCCGTCATGGCCATGGTGCTGGCCGAGCATGCCAATGACCCGGAAATAGATTTACTGGAAGTGATCCGGATGCTGTTGATTCATGACCTGGTGGAAATTGACGCGGGTGACACCTTTGCCTATGACCAGGCCGCGCGGGCGGACAAACAGGCGCGTGAGCAGG
>CAYSMV010000375.1:0-7864 GCA_964432245.1 uncultured Desulfobacterales bacterium | reverse complement strand
AATCCTTATAAAATGTTTGATAAATTACAACTCACGGGGTTGTTTCCGCCGTGACCGGCGGGTCGGGCTGGTTTTTTTCTTTGATATGTTTAAACCAGGTTTTCAGGACGGCATGAACCAGTGTCGCCAGAGGAATGGCGAAAAAAAGGCCCCACATCCCCCACAAGCCGCCGAAAACGAGAATGGCCACGATGATGGCCACGGGATGGAGATCAACCACTTCGGACAGCAGCAGCGGGGCGAGCAGATTACCGTCAATGGCTTGCAGAATACCGTAGGCGATCATGACCCAGAAAAAATCGGAAGAGATTCCCCACTGAAAAAAAGCGATCAGCGCCACGGGAAAAGTCATCAGCGTTGCTCCGATGTAGGGCGCTAAGACAGACAGGCCCACGGCCATTGAAATCAGCAAGGCGAATTTTAAGTCCAGAGTTTTAAACACTATGTAACTAGCCAGCCATACGATGGCGATTTCCCAGATTTTCCCCCGCACATAGTTTGAAACCTGCAGGTTGACCTCTTTCCAGACTTCGGCCGCCAGCCGAATGTTTTCCGGGAGAAAGGCTTTCAGCCAGGCCAGAATCTTGGCTTTGTCTTTTAAAAAAAAGTAAACCATCAGGGGCACCAGGATCAGGTAGATAATAATGGTAATCACACCGCGTACGGAGGCAATGGAAATCGAGAGCGCGTACTGCCCCAGCCGGGTGATTTCGGATTTTATAAAATTAATAAACTGCGTGATCTGGGTCTGTGAAATCAGGTCGGGGTATTGTTCGGGCATCTGCATCAGTTCTTTCTGCCCGTTGGCGATCAGCACCGGCAGCTCCTGGATCATCTGGGCTATCTGTTTGGAAAGAAGGGGAAGAAAAATTACAATTACCGCCAGGAGCCCAAGGATGAACAGGAAAAAAACACCCGGCATGGCGATTTTTCTGGATATCTTGATTCGTTCCAGAAGGCTTATCAGACCTTCCAGGAGATAGGCGATAATAATGGCGGCAAAAACCGGCGCCAGCATATCGCCCAGAAAGATGATCAGCAAAAATCCACAAATCAGCAGCATCAGCAAGATTACGATTTGCGGATCTGAAAGATGCTGCCGGTACCATTCTTTAAGCTGTTGAATCATTTTCGTGATTTTTTTATATTAAATAATCCGGAAATTTTTCAAAAACAGATTGTCCTACGGGACAGTCAAGTCTATTTTTTCTATATTTATATTAGATTCTATGCTGTTTGTCCAGATATGCGGCAAAAAAGGATGAATTTTGTTGGTTTGTATATTATAAATACCTTTTGCTCTGTGATAAAATTTGTTATGAGAAAATTTAGAAAAACCAATTGATTTATCTATCATTTCCTATCCATACCGACATATTATGAGAATAAAGCTTATTAATCCGGGTCATCTGGATGCCGGTGGTCAACCGGAGAAGATCCATAAGGAATTAATTCCGGGCCTGACGCTTCCTTACCTGGCGGCTCTTTTCCCCAGAGAACATGAGGTCGAAATTGTTGAAGATGGTCTGGAAGAGATCCATTACGATGATTCGGTGGACCTGGTCGGAATCACGGCCATGACATCGCGCGTTCCCCGCGCTTATCAAATCGCCGACCGGTTTCGGGAAAAAGGAGTGCCGGTTATTATGGGCGGATTCCACGTCTCCGCCCTGCCGGAAGAAGCCCTGGAACATTGTGATGCCGTTGTCCAGGGCGAGGCCGAAGGCCTGATCGAGCAAATCATATCCGACGTCGCTGCCGGCAGGCTCGATGGTGTTTACAAAAGAAACGACCAGGGCGATTTACACCACCTGCCCGCGCCCCGGTATGATCTGCTGAAAATGGAAAATTATATTCTCCCTTTTTATCCGGTGCAGGCTACCCGGGGCTGTCCTTATTGTTGTGAGTTTTGCGTGGTGTCGGCATTTTACGGGCGTCGGCATCGCAAAAGGCCGGTGACTGACGTGATTGCGGACATGACGAAGGCCGGTTTGTTTGTATTTATTGTAGACGATAATCTTCCGGTTGACAGGGCTTATACTCTCGATCTGTTTGAACAGATGAAACCTCTGCATAAATTATGGGGCGGACAATTCAACCTGGCGGCGGCCAATGATGAGGAGCTGGTTAAAGCCGCTGCCGATTGCGGCTGTATTTTTCTTTATATCGGAATAGAAACGGTTGATCCGGCCAATCTCCAATCATCAGGCAAGAGTGTCAACCTGAACATATCCGCCGAAGCGGCTATCCGGAACTTGAAACGTTACCAGATTGATCCTTTTGTCAGTATGATTGTCGGTTTTGAGCATGATGATGCGAACACGGAGAAAAAAATTATAGATTTTTGCAACAGGACCAGGGTTTCGCTGTTGCTTCTTTATATTCTTACACCCATACCCGGCTCCCCCCTGTATGAAAAGATAACGGCCATGGGAATCAATCTGAAAAAAGAGTGGCATCTTTATAACGGGACGCACGCTTTGCTGGATTCTTCTAAAATGCATGCCGCTGAAATTGAGGCTTTGTATGCCGGCATTTATCAAAAGGTGTATTCGTTATCCGGCATTTTGCGTCGTACCGCTTTCCCTCCTCATGTGGTTATTCTACTACTGAATCTGATTTTCCGACTGGGCTTGAAAAATTCACTTCATCCCTGGATGGGCACCAGAATCAGCAAAAATATTATCAACCACGTAACCCGGATCGTGCCCAATTTCTTAAAGCATCCTTCGGTGCGCAAAATTTCTAAAATCATCCGGTACGCGGAAGGCAGGATTATCAATTAATCCACTTTGTCACAAAATATTCAAGTCAGGCCTTTTTCAACGGCTGGAAGAAACGCAAATTTTTTTTAGCCTCAATATAGTTCCAGCTGCGTGTAAAAAAATCCCGCAGGAATTGCGGATGGCGCAGAAGCCTGCGACCATACCAGGCGATAAACTCCCGCGGATTCCGGAAGGGCAGTTTTGCCAGGTTGGTTATATAAGACCGGGCCTGAATCCGGTAGAGTTCGTTGATATCAAAGAGTTCCGTGGTAAAGCTGCGCTCGAAGAAATTATTGCATTCTTTATAGGCGTATTCTTCGGAAATCAAGCCGGTGGACAGACATTCTTCCCATAGACGGGAACCGGGAATGGGGATATAAATAAAAGGTGACAGATAGTCGACCTTCAGGTCCAGGGCAAACCGTATGGATCGTTGAATCTGGGCGAAGGTTTCCCCGGGAAAACCGATAATGAAATAACCGACTGTTGTAATTCGGTGCTTTCTCGCCAGCCGGGCTACTTCCCGGGCCTTTTCCAGGGTAAAAGGTTTGCCCACAAAACGTCGGAAGGAATCAGGATCACCGGACTCAACCGCCAGCGTAATTTCGTAACAGCCGCTTTGTTTCATCAGGCGAATCATTTCTTCATCCAGCGTCCATATGGCAATGCCATTGGGTGTGTTCCAGGGAATGGTCAAGCCACGGACCACCATTTTTGAAAAAATTTCTTTGGCTCTCTTTTTGTCGATCGTTAAGTTATCATCCTGCCATTTCAACTCTTCAATACCGAAATCCTTTTTAAGATGCTTTATTTCTTCCAGCACGTTGTCAGCGGAACGTTGACGGTATCGTTGGCCCCAGTGCCGCCAGGAAGAACAAAACGGGCATCGGTTGGGACATCCCCGGCTGGAAATAATCGGCACATTTCTGGTTTTACGCCAATGATAGGCCATGGGCGAACTGGCCTGGAAATACTTTTCCATGGGGAGAAGATCCCGGGCCGGGAAGGGTAGGGTGTCCAGGTCCTCAATCCAGGTTGTTCGCTTATGAACAACAATTTTTTCTTTCTCCCGGTAGGCGATGCCGTCAATGGCGTCGAGCTCCCGGCCCTGATTACGCGCCTGAATAACCTCGTAAAGGCCCCGTTCTCCTTCTCCCAGCACGATAATGTCCACATCCGTTTCCGCCAGCGTTTTTTCCGGCAGAAAAGAAGGATGAGTGCCGCCCGTTACCACCAGTACATCACGGCTGATCTCTTTTTTGATGCGCCGGCTGAGCACGCGGATACAGGCGATCTGGTTTGAGAAAATACAGGACAGGCCGACCAGATCAGGATTCCAGTACCGAATCTCTTCTATGATTTCGTCATCGGTCAGGCCAACCCGCTCTATCTCGCAGGTGATCGATTCCTTATGGTCATAGGCTTCCGCCACGCAATCCAGCAACCTGACGGAGACTATGTCCCGGATATAGGCGGCCAGGTAGGCGATGCCCATGGGCGGGCAGACCATGGTGTCCAGAACCTTGACATCATACATGGGGGGAAAAATCAGCATAACCCGTTTTATGGGGCGAAAGCCGGTCTGAAACATCAGTCAGCCTTTTGTGCTTCTTTATGAAGAACTTTGTTTTGAGTGATAGCCTTTAAGAACTGCGGGTATTGTCTGTTTTCAGGGTCGATGTCAATAGCCTGGCGAAGATGATATATGGCTTCTTCCATTCTGCCGGCCTGGTTCAGCGCCATCCCAAGGCGGAAATGGGTACCGGCGGACTGATTAATAAGAAGCGCCTGTTTAAAATGGGTGATGGCATCGTTGATATCCCCGGTTATAGCCTCCAGAACAGCCAGGTTGTCATAAGCGACGGCATATTCCGGGTTTATGGTTACGGCTTGTTGGTAATGGAAAAGGGCTGCCTGGTTATTATGCGTTTTTTCATACAGCGCCCCAAGATTGTTATGGATTCTGGCGTTGTCAGGTTCTATTTCTAGTGCCCGGCTAAAATGGAATATGGCATTTCTGATATTATCAGCTCGAATCCATGTGTTGGCCAGATTAATATGAGAATTCAAATGATCCGGCTTGATGGATAAGGCTTGTTGAAAATGATGGATGGCGGTTTCCAGATCGCCCTGGGAAGCCAGAGCCTGGGCCAGATAGTTGTGGGCCTCGTAATTATTTTTTGTCACTTTCAAGGAGTGGGCCATGAGCGTAACGGAATTTTTCCATTGGCTGGCCTGCTTCCATGAAAAAAAGGCCAGCAGGATTAAAACGATAATGGATCCCGCTATAGTCGGTGCCCGTGGTATACGAAATTTTTTTATCAGGGCGTCCGTTCCCCAGCAGATAAAAATCAGCAAACCGATCATGGGGATGTAAGCGTAATGATCCGCCCTGGCCTGAGAGCCTATCTGGGCGATACCGGAAAGTGGAAGCATCATGCCGGCAAACCAGAGCCAACCTACGGTAAGGAAGGGGTAACGGCGGATATAAAGCAGTGATATAACGGTGATGGCTATCAACACAAACAAGGCTCCACAGATTTTCCAGAAAGGGAAATTTTCCGGAAAAGGATAAAATACGGCCAGATTTACCGGCATCAGGATTTGTTGAATATATTTTACATAGGAGAAAAGGGCATTAAAGAGGCGTTCATCGACAGGATATTGCTCGATGCCGGGAGAGGACGAGAGATCATGAGAAAGCAGGAGGATGGCGGACAATACCGCCATTCCCCCGAAAAAAGGAAATTTTTCCCAAACAGAAAGTCCGGTTTTAGACAGGCTGAACTTTTGCCAGGAAGTGTCTTTTCCTTCTATCCCCAGTCGGCCCAGTGGCCAGTAGTCCAGTAAAAGCAGAAGAAACGGCAGGGCGGGAAACATTGGCACTGAAAAGATGCTGCCGCCATAGGAGTAGAGGGAAAGAGTATAGTAAATACTGGAACGGCGGGAAATACACAAGGAGTAAAAGTAGATGGCCAGCAGGCAGAAAAACCCGCTCTGAATCACCCGGATACAGGCCAGCCATGCCACGGGTTCGACGTTGATGGGGTGAAGCGCGAAAACGGCCGCGACCAGAGCACTTTTCCAGACGGCCCGTGTTATTTGAAACAAAAGCAAAAAAAGGATGACGGCATTAATGGAATGGAGAACGGCGGAAACAAGATGATAAGAGCCGAAATCGGTTCCGAACAATTCCATTTGCAGGCCTACTGATAAATAGACAAGAGGCATCCAGACACCGGCTATCAGGCTGGTCATCGCGTCCAGAAGGCCTTCGTAAGAAATGGCATTGTTTATGTGAATATTGGTGGTGAGATAAAAGTCGTCCGCGTTAATGGGGCCGTGATAGCGAACCTGCCAGTAAACGCAATTGGTTGCAATGAAAAGAAAAAAGCATATGCTTATTTTTGTTAAAAATGTTTTCAATCGGTGTCAGATGCGCTATTTTTTCAGCTAATAATAAATGAACAAATATTTTATGAAGAGCTTTAAATAACAAAATTCGCGCTGGTTGTCAATTGCGTTCAGAATGTCTGCGCTATTATAATAATTGTCTTTTTTGTTTGAATCGGCGTAAAGGGTTCAGGAAACAGGGAATTGAGGTCTCAGGGCGCATTGCTCTGAGTCAACTAAAACAAGGTCCTATTGTTCGGTCGCGCCATAACGATTGTTGGCTGTTGTATGCAATGTGCGCGGGCTCGTCGTGTAGCCGCTGTTTACAGGCGGATTTTAAAAGGATATAAATACAGATCGATTGACGTTTCCAAGTGTTGTTATGGCGATACTAAAAATTACATTATTTTTTGTCTTGCTGTTGGGGGGCGCTATTGTCGCCGGGCTGTGGCACTGGGTCTGGTTCGGTTCAGGCGCGGATATTATAGCCAACAACCTGATACCATCGTCTCTTTTTCCGGGTCGTGATAAACAGACGGTTTTGCCGGTTGCCAGGACCGCTGTCAAGGTGATTATGGTGATAATGTCTGTCGCTGTTCTCGTTGGATTATATCTGACAATTTATTCGATGCTGGCTTCCCGCTGAAATTTCATGAATTTTAAAATGGTAATCTGCCCGACCATCATATGAACGATATCGCACTCAGAATATATAATATGGGCTGGCGCCTGGCCATACCGTTTCTTAAAATGGAGCCACGGCTGCGAGACGGTTATTCGGCCCGCCTGTTCATTGAGCGACCCAGGAATCATGCGGATATCTGGATTCAGGCGGCTTCGGCCGGGGAGTCCTACCTGGCCCTGTCCCTGATAAAGGCGTTGCCGGCTGACAGGAATCTCAATATTCTGGTCAGTACCAACACCCGGCAGGGTATGGATATTCTGGAGAAAGCCGGGGACGGATCAGATGGCCACGGGCCGGGAATTAATTTGGAGCTGATGTTTTTTCCTTTTGATCGGCCGTCCATTATGGATGCGGCTGTGCGGCGGATTAATCCCGGGGTGATGGTGCTGCTGGAAAGCGAACTATGGCCCGGGCTTTTATTCGCGCTGCGTCGGTATAATCGTAAAATATTGGTTATTAACGGCCGGATGACAACGAAAAGTTTGAAACGATATCGGATGTTCCCCGGTTTGTGGAAAAAAGTGGCGCCGGACCGCGTGCTGGCCATATCCAGAGGAGACGGAGAAAGATTTGCCGATCTTTTCGGCTGGGAAAAAACAGAAATTATGTCCAACATCAAGTTTGACTCTATCAGCGTTGGTTATTCGTCTGATGAAAAAGCCAATCAGGTCCGCCAACTGCTGCCGCAAGATGTCGATTTTCTGGTTTTCGGTTCGATCCGGCAGGAAGAAGAGAAGTATATTCTGAAAATAATCGAGATGATCGGCGCCCGTTTACCGCGTCTGGTTATCGGCCTTTTTCCCCGACATATGCACCGGTTGAATGCCTGGAAGCGATTACTTGAAAAAACCGGGAAAAACTGGACCTGTCGGACCGCGCTTACGACCTCGCCGGCCAAACCGGGAATGATATTGTTGTGGGATACCTTCGGAGAGTTAAATGCGGCCTACGCCGAAGCCAGAGCTGTTTTCGTCGGCGGCAGCCTGGCACCGCTGGGAGGACAAAATTTTTTAGAACCTTT
>CAYSMV010000374.1:0-4637 GCA_964432245.1 uncultured Desulfobacterales bacterium | reverse complement strand
CCTGGAAAATGTTAAAATATAGCAAGGAGACCAGTTTAAAAAACTGGGCAGGAGAATTATTTTCCATTTGACAACTGTCAATCATATCAGGGTTTTAGGTGTTTCGGGCGGGACCGGTCCGGCATCAAGCTTGTAAGTGACAGTGATTTACAGCCTTGTTGGATAGAAGTTTATGGATTTTAAACGATCTTTATTGCGCGAAGAGGCCTTTGAGCGGACGAATTTCGCGGCTTACATGAGTATCTCCCTGGGGTGCCATGTCATCGTGATGGTTTTTCTGGCCATGATGTCAGGCTTCAGCGGTTGCGAGCGATATTCTTTCTCCTCCCGTGTAATTGATGTTGATTTGATATCACCGCAGGAAATGGCGGATGCCGGCGGCCGGATCGCCGAGCCGGCTTTGTCGGGTCCGGAAAATGCGCCTTCTCAGGTGAGTATTACTCCTGCTTTGCGGAAGATCATCGGGATGGCCGCGAAAAATCCGGCCGAAAGGGTGAAAACATCTTTAAAGTCAAAAACCTTTAATTCCGGGCAGAGCGTTGAAAACGCCGTCGCCCGGCTGGAAAAAAAGATGCGGCAAAAAGCCCCCGACGAATCCGTAGCCGGGGCGATCGCCCGCCTGAGGCAGGCGGAACAGGACAAGCGACGGTCGGTGACGGTTTCCGGCCGGGGTGGCCCCGGCGGCAACCGAACCCGGCAGGAACTGGAGGCAATTGATATCTACAAGCTTGAAATCAGGTATCATATTTTAAACAACTGGGTTTTTTCTAGCCAGCTGGCCGGGACCGACAAAGGATTGAAAACGGTTATCGGCATTACCATCGCCGCGGACGGCCGCATAACAGGCGCCTGGTACGATAAACGGTCCGGCAACTCATATTTTGATGAATCGGCTTACAAGGCAGTGCTCAAATCCGACCCGCTTCCAGAACTTCCCGAGGGGCTTTCTTCCTATACCGTAGGATTGGAATTCACCCCCTCGGACATGAGATGACCTGAGGGTTACTGGGTAAATTTATTGATGGCTTATAATTTTGTGAGAATAATTGCCGGCCTGCTCACGGCCTGGCTGATGCTGGCGACTGCCGCGTCGGCCGGATATGATACCATTACCATCACCAATCCTTTTTTACGGAAGATTCCGATGGCGGTGCCGGAGTTTATGTCCCTGTCAAATACGTCCGAGGAAGTTGTTCTGGCCCGGGAAACGGCCGATATTCTTTCAGAAACACTTGAATTTACTTGTTATTTCAAGATGATCGACAGGGCCGCTTTCCTTGAGCAGCCAAAAGAGACCGGTATCGATTTAAACAATATTAATTTTAAAAACTGGTCCGATATCGGCGCTGAATTCCTGGTGACCGGCGGCTTGATGCTGAAGAAAGATATGGTGGTGTTTGAGTTTCGGCTGTTTGATGTCTTCAAGGCACAGATGCTGACAGGTAAACGGTATAAGGGACGGGTCGTAGATCAACGGAAAATCGTTCGTCGCTTCTGTGGTGAAATAGTTGAATTGTTTACCGGGCGGCGGGGTATTTTTGAAAGCAGCATCGCTTTTGTCTCAACCGGGCCCGGCAACAAGGAGATATATGTCTGTGAGTTCGATGGATATAATCCCAGGCGCATCACCAGCAACGATGTCATCGACATGTCTCCGGCCTGGTCTTCGGACGGGCAATGGCTGGCTTACACCTCTTATCGAAAAGGCAAACCGGATCTTTATCTTCAGCACATGACGGAAAACCGGGGCGTGGTCTTTGACAGGCCGGGAGTGAATATCTCTCCGGAATGGCGGCCGGGCAGGTTTGAGCTGGCCGCCAGCCTCTCTTTTTCCGGGGATCAGGAGATCTATCTGCTGGCCGGGACCGGAAAAATAATCAGACAATTGACCAAAAGCTGGGATATTGACATTTCCCCGACCTTTTCTCCCGACGGCAAGCGGATCGGGTTTGTCTCAAAACGCGGCGGTACGCCTCAGATTTATGTCATGGATATAGCCTCCGGTCATACTGAAAGGTTGACTTTTGAGGGTGGATACAATACAACTCCAGAATGGAGCCCGGTGGGCGATAAAATCGCTTACAGTTCCATGGATAACGGCCATTTCCAAATCAGAGTAGTGGATGCCGGAACGAAAGAAATCGTCCGGTTGACTGAAAACCAGGGAGACAATGAATCTCCTGCCTGGGCTCCTGACGGCAGCCTGATCGCTTTCAGTTCAACCTGTGAAGGCGGAAAGGCGAAAATATATGTAATGACCGCCGCCGGGACCGACCAGAAACGGTTGCTGACGCTTCCGGGGGAGCAGACATCTCCAGCATGGTCGCGCGGTATGACAGCGGGTAAATACTAAAAGATTAGATGGGTTTTGTTTTAAAAACTGCCGAAAAGCAACGAGGAGGGCAAGATGGCAAGAAAAAAATTGATGGTTATGATAGGGGCGCTGGTTGTGTTCGGGTTGGTTTTCATGGTTTCATGCGCCAAGCAGGAAGTGAAGCCTGAAAGCGGCCAGGCGGTTGGGCAGACTTCGCCGCGGCAGACCGGGGCGGGATCCGAGGCGACGGCGGAGCAACTGGAGGAAGAAGCCTTCCAGGAGGAATTGCAAAAGGCGCGCGAGGCTTTTGAAAACGAAGACATTTATTTTGATTTTGACCAGTCCGTTCTGACCAGAGAGGCTCAGGGCGTCCTAGCGCGCAAGGCCGCCTGGTTGCGCAGAAATCCCGACGCGCGGGTAACTATCGAAGGCCATTGTGACGAGCGCGGCACCGCTGATTACAATATCGCCCTGGGTGAAAGACGTGCCCGCAGCGCCATGGATTTTCTGGTGGACCTGGGGATCAAAGCGTCCCGCTTGAGTACGGTCAGCTATGGCGAAGAAAAACCCCTGGATCCGGGTCATAATGAAAACGCCTGGAAGCTGAACAGGCGCGCCCATTTTGTCATTCGTTAGCCGGATATCTCATCGTCTCAATCCGGATATATTGTTGCCGACGCGGATGCTTTCAGAGCGACGAGACATGTTCCCCGCCGCTCTTGGCGCCTGTCTTGCGAGGAATTTTTTAAGTTCAGGGCAAAGCCGGTGATACGACTCTTTTCTTTCTTTACCGTTGTTTTTTTCCTGGCGGGGTGTCATTTTTTCCCGATGGCGCGGTCGGGTGAATCCCGCATGGACCGCCTGGAGAGGGAGTGCCGCGAACTTCAGGCCAGGCTGGAGGATGAGATAAGGAAGAATGCCGTTGCTCAGGATCAGCTCAGGAACGACTACGCTTCGGTAAACGCCGTTTTGAATAATCTAAGAAACCAGGTGCAGGTATTACGCGGCGAGGTGGAAGAAACCGTTTATTCTTTGAACCGGCATGCTCAGGATTATAAAAGATTCCAGGAGGACCAGGAAAAATTCAGATCCGGGGTTTATCAGGATTGTCTTGATCGACTGACAAGGCTGGAAAATTCTCTTGGCTTAGTCGCTTCTGATGCAAAAGCGGACGAGTCTCCCGGGGCGGGGACGGAGGCGGTGGCGGCTCAGGAGGTGGCCCCGGAAACGGTATTGAACGAGCAGGAACTTTATGCCGCCGGCATACGGATGTTCGACGCGGGTAATTTTGCCGCGGCCCGCATAACATTCGAACAATTCCTGAAGCAGTATCCGGCATCCCGGGAATCCGACAACGCTTTTTTCTGGATCGGCGAAACCTATTTCCGGGAAAATTCGTATGAAAAAGCGATTTTAAAATATCAGGAGGTTATTGATAAATTTCCTGACGGCAACAAGCTGCCGGCGGCGCTGCTGAAACAGGGGATGGCATTTAACAGGATCAAGGACGATATCAATTCCCGGCTGGTTCTCAAACGTCTGATCAGCGAGTTTCCTGATTCCCAGGAGGCAAAAGAAGCCGGGAAGCTGCTTGAAGAATTGTAACCCGTCATCATGATAAAGGCACTCGGCATAGACCCCGGGCTGGCGGATACAGGCGTCGGTATCATAGCGGGAGAAAAGACCGAGATTCATCACTATTCGTTCGGCGCCATCCACACCGATAAAGAGCAGTCGTTGCCTTGCCGTCTCCATCATATTTTCTCAAGCATTACATCCCTTCTGGCGTCCGAAAAACCGGATATCATGGTTGTGGAAGACGTTTTTTCGTTAAAAGAGTACCCGGCTTCCGGGATTACCCTGGGGCAGGTGACAGGCGTTATTCTGCTGGCCGGATACCAGGCGGGTGTGAACATGACCAGCATTCCGGTCCGTGAGGCCAAGCAGGTTATAACCGGCAGCGGCAGAGCCGGCAAAAAACAGATGGCGGAATCAGTCCGTCGGATGCTGAGGCATGAAAAGCCTATCCGTCCGGATCACGCCTCGGACGCCCTGGCTCTGGCGATTATGGGATTGTACAGATATGATCGGATATCTTGAAGGCGTTATCTTAAAAAAGCGGAGTGATCGTATCCTTCTTCTGGCGGGGCATGTCGGGTACGAACTGCTGCTGCCGGCGGTGGTCATGGATTCCATCCGGCGCAAGGCGGAGGGCGATCCCGCTTTTTTTTATGTTTATTATCATCAGACCGAACGCCAGCCGGCGCCGGTATTAATTGGATTTAATTCCGAAGAAGAGAAAGATTTTTTCAGGCTTTTGATA
>CAYSMV010000373.1:0-4915 GCA_964432245.1 uncultured Desulfobacterales bacterium | reverse complement strand
CTGATGATTTTGAGGTTTTAAAAGAGCAATATCTTTCAGTTCTGAAGATGAATAACAGTCTGAATGAGCGGGTTCTGGAATTGTATACTCTGTACAATCTCAGCCGGACGCTCAGTGCTTCTCTTCAGGTTTCCGATCTTTTTAACTTTGTCGTCGGTTTGATCGGCGAAGCCCTGAATGTGGATCAGTACTGCCTGATGTTTGTTGACAAGGAACTGTTGAAACTTCAAATCAGGGCCAGCCACGGCATGCCGGAAGAGATATTGAATCACGGCGAAATGAAGGTTTCGGAGGGCGTTTCCGGCCGGGTGGTATCCAGCGGGCAGCCATTGCTTATCAATGACATCAGTATCGAAAAGGATTTTTTTTATTTTCCCCACAGCGGGATTCAGGAGGGCAGTTATCTGGGCATTCCCCTGAAAAACTTGAACGGCTCGGTTATGGGGGTGCTGAATGTACACAAGCCGGTTGCCAACGGTTTCTCCCAGTCGGATTATCGGCTTTTTACCGCCGTGGCGGAGAATGTCGCCATAGCGATAAACAATGCCTTGACATTCCAGCAGACACAGGAGTTGATCAGAAAAGACGAACTGACCGGATTATATAATCGCCGCTATTTTTTCGAGCGTTTAGACCGGGAAATCTATCGCTGTCGGCGGTATGACAGGACCATTTCGCTGCTGATGATCGATATCGATCATTTTAAGGAATATAATGATAATTTCGGACATCTGAGGGGCGACCAGGCCCTGAAAAAGGTTGCCCGTGTTCTTGAAAGCAATTTGCGGCAAATCGATGTTGTTTGTCGTTACGGCGGAGAAGAATTTCTGGTTCTGCTTCCCGAGACCAGCAAAGACAAGGCCGCTATAGTCGGCGAAAAGCTTCGTAAAGCCGTGGAGGTGGTCGATTTCAATAAGGACATTCCGCGTCTTTCTTCGTGCAGTTTGACGATTACGATTGGCGTCTCCGGCGTTCCTGATGATGCGAATGAAGCGATTCTGGCGCTTGATATGGCCGACAAGGCGCTTTACCTGGGGAAAGCCCGTGGAAGAAACCAGGTGTGCACTACGGTTCTGACCGATGAAGCCGAATAGGAGGGCCGGATTTCGGCACGGTCGGTGCCGGAAAAAGCCAAAATCCCGGTCACGGGCCTTTTGGCGCTGTTTATAAGGAGCGATGTAGAAAGGAGATCATTATGGCGCAGCAGACGGTGTGGATTGTATATGGTTCGCCGGCCGGAACGACTTGCCAGGTCGCCGAAACAATTGCCGGGGAGGCGCGGGCTCAGGGAAGGTCGGTGGTGTTGATCGATCTCTTCGGGCCGGCGGATGGAAGAGAACGATTATATAAGGATATTGTTTCGGGGGATTTTCTGTTTGTCGGATCGCCGACCTATTCCGCTCATCCGTTGCCGGCGGTGATGAATTTTCTGGCCGGTATGCCGATGTCCAGGGGCGTGGGAGCGGCTCCTTTTGTAACTTACGGGATGGTAACCAGCGGCGTGGCGCTTTATGATCTGGGCCAACAGATGAAGGCAAAAGGCCTGTCTGTCATGGGCGGCATCAAGGTGCCGGCGGTTCATTCCATGCTGTGGCATGAAAAGAATCCGCTGGGAGAAGGACGACCTGACGCGGAAGACAGGGCTGCGGTATCGCGCTTTACCAGGGAGGTATTAAATAAAGCCGGCAACGGCTTGTCGAAAGAGATCGAGCTGGGGGATCTGAATTACCAGCGGCAGGAAGTCCGGGAAAGAGCCGCGGCATCAGGGCTGCATGTTTTAAAGACTTTGGTGCCGCCGATGGAAGTCAATGAAGACGCCTGCACGCAATGCGGCCAATGCGTTGAAAACTGTCCTTCCGAAAATATCAGTTTACAGCCGGCTCCGGTGTTCGGGGATAATTGTATTTTGTGCTTTAATTGTGTTCGCGTCTGCGAGCCCGGCGCGATTACAAACAAGGCTTTGCCGCTGCTGGGGGAAGAAATCAAAAAGCGGCTCGATTTTTTCAAAGAGCCATCCGAAGTAAAGAGCTTTCTTTAATTGAAAAGGGGAAATTGCTATGAAGCGATTCAGCGCCATCGTTTTTGTCGTGTTAATTGCCGTCGTGATAACAGCGGGATGTTCGTCTCAGAAAAAAGAGGAGGAGGAGGAAAAGCTTAAGGCCGTTATCTCAAATAATCTTGCGGCGCTCCAGGAAGAGAATCTGGAAAAATATATGGCTACGCTTCATCCGGAAAGTCCCGGATACGCGAAAATGGAGCTCATATGCCCTCAGATTTTTCAAGTTTATGATCTGGCGCACAATCTGGTTGATGTCAAGGTGATCGACGTTTCCGGTAAGGAGGCCAGGGTCCGGACGGTGCAGGAGGCCAGACGGCTTTCGGGGCCGGAAAATTACCGGGACAACCGGTCGACAATGGTTCATACCCTGAAGAAAGATCAGGGCGAGTGGAAGCTGTATAATACTGAGCAGGAATCTATGGAACTCATTGATTGATTCTCAGTCGCCGTTATAAAAGGGAGAGGGGCGATGCTTCAATACGAAGAGTTTACGCCGGCCGACAAAGCGCTTATCGAGGAGACAATGAAGACCCGATCGCTTTACTGGTCGCTTCTCGGCATTGAGCTGGTGGATGTGAAAAAAGGGTGGTCTAAAATCAGGCTGCCGTTTGACAAAAAGCTGGTCCATCCTTTTGGCATCGCTCATGGGGGAGCCATCTTCTCCCTGGCCGATTCAGCGGTTGCCATGGCCTTGATCGGTCTAGTCGAGCCGAATGAGAATTTTGTTACCGTTGAAATGAAGATCAACTATTTAAGTACTTTTACAAAAGGCGTCATTATCGCCGAAGGAATGATTATTCATAAAGGACGGAATACGGCTTTGGGCGATACGGAAGTCAGGGATGAACAGGGAAATCTTGTCGCCAAGGCATCCGCTACTTATATGATGCTTCAGAGCGGGCGGAATACGCTGGGGTCATTTCAGCAGACAGAACCTTAATGAATAACAGTTTTATCGGATTCCTAAAGGTCCAGGTAAATATTCGGATCAGGGCGTCTTCACCCATTCGACAAAAGGATTGCTGTAAAACATGGTGATTAAACGGGTGCCGCCGCCTAAAGCCTCTTTGATTTCTTTCAGAAACGCTTCTTTGCTGTATCCTTTCCTGAAAGTGATATTGCATCCGGTTTTTATCAAATAGCCGTCACTGTATGCTTTGATGATTTGATATTTATTTTCTACCGGCCAGATGCCTTGTACCGCCAGGTATGCCGCCCCATTTGGTTTGACCGTTTCGTAAATAAGCTGGTAAATGTTTCTCCGGTCGTCCGGGGGAACGATATTTAACACGTAATTGGCAATCACGGCGTCGTACCGGGTTTTCAGAACGTCGGTGTCCGGGTAAAAATTAGGGTCATAGTCGGTTACTTCAGCGCAACCGGATGCCAGGAGATCCTGCTTGGCCAGGTTATCCAGGCCGGTTCCCAGGTGTAATACGGATTTTCCCCGGAGTAATTTTTTTTGACTCAACCATTTGATGGGCTGGGAAGCGTTTTTGCTGTGGTATAATGCCGTCATGCGGGAGGCGCTGATAAAGGGGGAACGCCTGCTTTCCGACATTTCTTCTATCTGCTGATCCAGCGCTGCCTCTATTTTTGCTACGGGTTCGGACCAGGTATCAGTTGCCGTGAAGTATGTATATTGAACTCCGTCAGCGGCATAAACGCTGAAATTTCCGTCTTTTTGCCGGGTTATTGACCAGCCGGCCTTAAGCATTTTTTGTGAGAGTTTCATTTTTTTTCGGGGAAGGCGATTATTCCTCGGGGTTGGGATGACATTCGGCGCATTTGACCGGGCCGGCCTGGCCTGCCTTGTGACAGTCGATGCAGTTGGCATGGATGGCGCCGTAATAATACTCCAGTTGCATGGCTTTCCACTCTTCCACGGACAGGCCCGCTGGCTTTTTGGGCTTATCCGTTTTGTCATGGCAGGTCAGGCACCCCTGGACGGGATCGCCTTCCTTAAGATCAAGCGGTTGGCCGTCTTGATCATGGTGACATTCGCCGCAGGCGATGCCGTAGCCGTCCGGCGCGGAGGCGGTGTGTTTTTTATGGCCGAACATGACGATACCTCTTACATGGGTGCTGAAGGCATCCGTGTTTTTCATTTCGATTACGTCTGGAACCGTACCGCTTTCTTGAGGCGTATTGGTTGAAACAGGCGGCGCTGCTTCTGACAAAACTTCCCCGGCCGTTTCAATTTTCTCCATCGCTTCTTCAGCGGCCGACTCAACGGCATCGCCGGCCGTTTCGGTTGTATCCGCAATGACCTGTCGTGCCTTTTGTTCCGTCTGTTTTACTGTTTCTTCTGTTTTGTCAATTTCCGGCGACGCGGTTTTTTCGATGTCTCCGGGGGATTGATCGATGGTTGCGTTCTGGGTGTCCGGCGCCTTGCCGCAACCGTACGCGGAAAATGTTAGGGCGCAGATAATTGCCGATATAAGCAGGAATTGTCTCATGGGGTTTTCCTCCTGGCTGGTTTTTGAACATTTCAGGTTTCTGATTGTAACCGGTTTTATCAGAACGGCGTACGGAACGCAACCCTAACGTTGGACAATTAGCCCGGGAAATAGCCGGGTTTAAGAGGCATTGGCCGGAAAGCCTGGTTCGCGATAGAATGCAATGGATGAAGCGGCATTTGCCGAAATAACCGTAAAGGAGTATTTACTTTATTAGCGTTCCAACCGGGCATGGCCCGGTACCAACCATATAAGCAACAGTAGTCTTTTTGTGGCTTAGAAGCGTCCCAACCGGTCCGGGCCGGGCCCGGAACCAAACCGATAAGTAACAGGGGTTATACAGTGATGAAATCGTAAAAAGTCGAAATCTATCTTATTCTGTCACCCCGGCCCCCGA
>CAYSMV010000372.1:0-1604 GCA_964432245.1 uncultured Desulfobacterales bacterium | reverse complement strand
GCCTGTAAAAGCTACGGCGACAGCGCCCTGAACCAGGACGTCGTTTTTACGCGGCGGTTTAACAGACTGATCAGTTTTGACGATCAGCAGGGCGTCATTCAATGCGCCGCCGGCATGACCCTGGCGGAAATCATCGATCTGGCCCTGCCTCGCGGCTGGTTTTTCAAGGTCACTCCCGGGACAAAGCTGATAACGGTGGGCGGCGCCATTGCCGCCGATGTTCACGGAAAAAACCACCATCTACAGGGTTGTTTCAGTACGTCCGTTCTCTCCTTCCGGCTGATGATGCCTGACGGGAAGGTCATTGGCTGCAATCGTGAAGAGAATTCGGATCTTTTCCGGGCCACCTGCGGCGGCATGGGCTTGACCGGGCTGATCATCGACGCCACCCTGCAGATGAAACGGTTGGACAGCGCTTTTATCAAGGAGACGACGGTTCGTTGCGGCAACCTGGATGAGGTGGTCGAACAGTTTAATTTATATCACGACGTATCCTATTCCGTGGCCTGGATAGACTGTCTTTCAGGCGGAAGCAGGCTGGGACGTGGCCTGGTCATGCTGGGCGAGCACGCCGATGACGGAAATATGTCGCTGCCGCGCCGGTTCTCTCCAGTTGTTCCCAAAGGATTTCCGTCCATAATCTTCAATCGGTTCTCGGCGAGGATTTTCAATGACCTCTATCTTTCAGTGAAAGGCCGTCTCAAAAAAGCGGCCAAACGGGTATCGCTGGACCGGTTTTTTTATCCCCTGGACGGCCTTGCTTCCTGGAACCGGATTTACGGCTATTCCGGATTTATTCAGTATCAGTTTGTTATTCCCGAGGCGGCCGGTCCTCAAGGGCTGCGAGCGGTGCTGAAGAAAATGAGCGATGATCGATGCGGCGCGTTTCTGGGGGTATTAAAGCTTTTCGGCCCGCAAAATGAAAATCCGCTTTCATTTCCCATGCGGGGATATACCCTGGCCCTTGATTTTAAAATTCAGCCCCGGCTCTTCTCTTTTTTAGAAGAGCTGGACGCGATCGTGCTGGATTACGGCGGCCGGTATTATCTTGCCAAGGACGCCCGGTTAAAGGCCGACGTTTTCCGGCAAGGGTATCCGGGGCTGGCGGATTTTGTAAAAACTCGACGGCGATACGGGCTGTTCGATAAAATTAACTCTTTACAGTCCCGACGACTGAGGATATAAAAAACCTTTACGAATTCTTCAAGAATCATCATAAAACAGTAAAATTTTTTAAAGAGGAGGCAAAATGGCTGATAAGCGTCTGGTAGTAAAGATAGAGGGAGAAGAGGGGTATTTTCAAAAAAAAGAGCAGGAAAAAATCAGGGCGCTCAGAGAAGAGGCGGCTAAAGAAGGCGATAAACGATATCGTGAGGATCATATGGGCCACTGCTTTCGGTGCGGCACCAGAAGCCTGGTCGAAGTGCGGAAGGGAAACGTCGTCATGGATGTGTGCGTCAATGAAGGCTGCGGGGCCGTGCATCTTGACGCAGGCGAGCTGGAAACCATTTTGAAGGAGGGTGCCACTGTAAAGGATATTACCAAGGCGGTTTTCAATATTTTTAAATAGTTTCCATCCATAAATGGCCTTTTTCCGCAATCTC
>CAYSMV010000371.1:0-1794 GCA_964432245.1 uncultured Desulfobacterales bacterium | reverse complement strand
AGTGCCGGCAAGGACGAGTTTTCAAAAGAAGAATAATAAAATGAAACAACCCGTGGTGGAATTGAGCGACTGCGTTTTGTGTGAGGCCTGCGCCGATCTCTGCCCCAAGGTTTTCCGGCTCAACGAGGCCGGCTACGTGGAAGTGGCTGAGCTTACGGAATACCCGGAAGAAGAGATAAACGAGGCCATCAAAAATTGTCCGGCGCAATGTATCGGCTGGGAAAAAGGACGACCGTAACGCCATGAGCCATGTCGCGCCCAGCAACCGGGAATTAAAAAAAGCCGTGGGGCAGTGGCTGTCCCGGGACTCCGGTGAAGCAATACCGGATGATCTCTCCCGGCAGCCCGCCCGGCGACTGATCAATCCGCTGCTCTCTTTTCTGTGCAGCCCCGAGCCCCTGATCAAATGGCGGGCCGTGACGGCCATCGGAAAAGTCATAGCCGGCCTGGCCGACGAGGATATGGAATCGGCCCGGGTTATCATGCGCCGTCTGATGTGGAGCCTGAACGATGAATCCGGCGGCATCGGCTGGGGCGCGCCCGAATCCATGGGAGAAATCATGGCGCGTCACCGGCGGCTGGCCGATGAATTTCACGCCATCCTGATATCGTACCTGGCCCCGAAAGGAAACTATCTGGAGCATGAAGCCCTGCAGCCCGGCGTATTATGGGGCCTGGGGCGACTGGCCCGGAAAAGAAGAGAACTGGCAGTCAAGGCCGCGGGTTTTCTGCCGCCTTATCTGGCCTCCTCCAAGGCAGATATCCGGGGACATGCCGCCTGGGCCGCCGCGGCCCTGGACAGTGACATCCTGCGGCCGGTTTTGCAGAAACTGACGAACGACAACCAGATTTTTTATCTCTATCGATATCCGCGCCTGGAAAAGGTGTCGGTAAAAGAAGTTGTTAACAATTAATTCAGGAAACGGGAGAGGAAAATGGCTCAGCGCTATAAGGTCAAATACGCCTGCCCACATTGCGGGTGCAGCGCGGTTGCCAATTTAACCAAAAAAGAGATGATGGAACGGTTCGGCGACGTGCCGAACGTCGAAATCGAATGTTCCGAATGCCTGGCAAAATACCAGGCCAGGATGAAGAACATTTGCCCGGAATGGGATAAAGAGTGCCGGATGAAAAAAGAGTCATAACCCGGCTTGCCCGTCACCATTTGCCTCATATCACAAACCGCGCCGGAAAACGGACGGACAGGAGATTATTATGACCACTCCGGAAGTGAAACTCTATGCCCTGAGCACATGCAGTCACTGCAAGGCGACCAAGGACCTGTTCAACCGGAATCATGTCGCCTATGATTGTGTTGAGGTGGATCTGCTGGAAGGCGAAAAGCGCCGGGCCGCTATTGAAGAGGTCAAGCGGTTTAATCCCAAATGCTCGTTTCCCACTATTGTCGTCGGGGATCGGATTATCGTGGGGTTCAGGGAAAATGAAATCATGGAGGCGCTGGATTTGTCATGAATGCCGAACAACTGTACGCGCAATTAAAAAAAACGCAGGAGCCCAGAGGATATTTCTTCAACCAGGACCACGTTCTTGTTTTTGAGCTGCTCGAAGCGCTGCTGCTCAACAAAGAGCGGTACGGGTACATGTCCTGCCCCTGCCGGCTGGCATCCGGAAACCGTGAAAAAGACGGCGATATCATCTGCCCCTGCGCCTACCGCGAGCCAGACGTGGCGGAGTTCGGGTGCTGCTATTGCGCGCTCTACGTGTCCCGGGCGTGGAATGACGGCGCCATCCCGCATGTTTACGTGCCGGAGCGCCGGCCGGTGGAGAAAATGG
>CAYSMV010000370.1:0-5201 GCA_964432245.1 uncultured Desulfobacterales bacterium | reverse complement strand
GCCGTTCCGCCCGGCCAAAGCCTGCCCCGGGACATAACCCATGGTGATCAGCATCGCCATGGCCAGCAAGAAACGCCCCCATAAAAAAATCAGCCCCTTCAGTGGTTTTTCACGCTTTTGCATTTTCCTCTCCTTACAGGTAATGACCATCATTGCCATCATTCAATGATCTTCCAGTAAAACTGCCTGGCCCCATACAGATCTGATTTCGGGTCCTCGGAATCATAACCATCAATCATTTCCGGGCCATCTTCGGAGATGATAATCTCCGGTGAAGGCGGAATGGATATTGGCCCCTGAGAAATCTCTTTATACCGGTCATCCTTGTTCAGAATGTCATCATTGGAAAAATCATACACGGCGGCCCCGGTCCTGTAATCAAGCGCGTACAGCCGGGAAATCCCCTCTTTCGGATTGTTGCTGGCACAGGGGTCTTCTTCGGCCGATGCCTGGGATGAAGGCGTATAGGTCGTGAAATAGACGATTCCATAATAAACAACCGGGGTGGAGAGGCATTTTTCGCCGCTGTCTTCCAGCTTAATGCACCAGCCCCGGTTGTAATCCGCCTCCAGCGCCGCCATGACCGCCTGCCGTTCCTCCAGGGTGCCGTCCTGGATTTTATTGTCGGAAACATCAAGAATTACCGGTTCATCGTCATCGCCGTCCGGATCGGATCCCGGGTCATCATCCAGAGTGGAGTAATCACCGACAACGGTGGTCACGTCCAGCGGCCCGGTCCGCCAGTCGTTTTTGACGCAGTAAAACCAGTCCGTCCGGTCGGTACGCAGGGGATTGGCCCGGTCGCCGGTACCGAAATAAACATAATTTCCGGTCACCCTTTCCCACTTGCGGCTATCCGTATTAAAAAACCTGATTTTCTCAACCACGACATCCATGCCTTCGAATATTTTTCTGCCGTCGGCCAATACCGAAAACAGGTGCATCTTCTGCCACTGGCCGTCCAGCGCCTTCTTGTCATCCGGATTATCATTGTCCCTGAAGGCGTAAACATGGCCGGCCAGGTCGGCGGCGTATATATGGCCGCAGACAGACTTGTCATCATCGATCATATCCGGGCCGGAAGCGCTGACGATACAACTCATCTCTTCAAAATCGTCAAGACCGGCCGAAAAGCCCTCCTTTTCTCCGGTAAGGGCGTTGATGGTATAAACCGATCGGCCGCTTTCGGCCGGAAGATCATCATCCACCCTGGTATCGTATCCGCCGGTCATCAAAAAAACATTGGCCCAGGCGTTCTCACCCGTAGCAATCCGCATGAACTGCGGCGTTTTCCAGGATTGACCGTCGGCAGTATGGGTATAAAGATATTGGGGCAGGTCAATATGGGTGACATCAATGGCGTAATAATGACGCCCGCCCCGTCTTTCTCCGCAGATAACTATCTTCCGGTAATCCGTCTCGGCTGATGCCGGTGATCCGTCCATGAAATAAGGATGCCCGCCGTCCGAAAGCTTCTTTAACCGGCCGAACTGCTCCCGGGGAACAAAGGCCCAGGTCTCCTGCCCGTCGGCGTCATCAAAACAATGCAGCATACCGTCATTGGAACCGATAAAGATGCGGGAGACTGCTTGCGCACCGGAGCCGTAAGAAACGATCAGGGGCCGGGAATGATTCAGATCTCCCAGCCGCCAGCTTTCGGCCACCCTCCGCACCCGGTCAATAAGAGCGTCTTTATCCTCGACGCCGAAATCTTCGTCCTCCAGGCTGGTATTATCTTTTGAAAAAGCATTGCCCGGAATCGTTAAATCGGAAGGGCCGCTGACGTTGGCGTATATCCGCCGGGTCGAATCATCTCTTTCAGACAGCCTTTCCCCTGCCCCGCCCTTATCCACGGCATCGCCGTCGGGTTCGTCCGACCAGCATGATTGGGCGCTATCCCTGATATTGCCGGACTCGTCAAGAACAGGCGTCTGCATGTTGCAGGAAGCAAACTCGCCATCATCGTTCAGGCTGTATTTTTTGAGGTTGCCGATCCATCCGCCTTCACCGGAGGGCTGAAACAGCGACAGGTAAGCATACTTTCCGGCGTAGGCTTTATTGATCTGGCTTACGGGCACCGCCGGCGCGGCGAACGATGTCCGGCGTTCACTGATATTGAACATGATCGTTTCAAAAGCCTTTTCCAAATCCTCGGGGCTGGTAGCGTCAAAATAAAGCCCGCCATCATCAATGCCTTTGTTGTTGCCGGCGCCGGTGCCCCGGTCGGCCGTATCCTGAAGCAAAGCAGGGTTTCCTCCCTGAAAACCGATGGCATAGACGTTGATATTCTGAAAAAAGTCCGGGGTGTTAAAATTGGCATTGATATCATTGTCATGCAGAAAGCCGGCGACATCATCCAGGACGGGCATCACAGGTTGCCCGCTTTTGTCTAATGCTATGTACTCGCCGTTGATATATCTTCCTGTCAGCTTCGACGAATTATCGTAGGTCGGCTCGCCGTCGGTCATCAGAATAATATAATTCTTCCGGCACCTGTGCTCCATGGGCGGATGACTGAGCAGGGGGTTATAATCGTCGACATCGCTGTCCGGATACTTTCCTTTGACGGGATAATAGGAACTGCTTTGATTAAACCAGGATTGATGCTCGGCAAAATAGAGCCCCGCTTCGGCCAGGGTCTCGGCCAGAGGCGTCATCGTCTCCGGTTCCAGCGTGTCGACAAAACCCTTCAGATAGGCTTTATACTCACTGATCGCCTGATCGTAGGCCTCACCGGTTTTCAAATTGCCGTAATCATCGAGAATAAACGTATCCTTGACCTCGCAGACCGGGTATTTGTCGTTATACCTGCGGAAATAGCCCCCATCTTCTCCTTCTCTTCTATTCATGTGAAAAATCATGATGCCGAACCGGTTGCCGCCGCCATACGTGTCAATAATGCCTTTCACGGTTTCCCGGGCCACCTCCATCCTGGTTTTTTCCTGGCACACCGTTTGCCAGGATTTGCACTCCCACTGGGCACAGGTATTGGCAACGCAGACATCTTCGCAGACCTCCACCAACTTGCCGCCGATCTTTTTCTTATAACACTGTTCTTCCCAGGCCTGGCATTCCCAGGAGACGCATTCCTGCCTTTGGCATTCCTTATGACAATCCTCTTTCACCGCCGTTGAACTCATGCTTCCGGAATTATCAAAAATAATCAGGATATTCGGCTCCACCCCGGCCGAAGAAACGCCGAAAACATCGTTATCATCGGCCGAGGCTGGAAAAAAAGTAAAAGCAGTCATAACAACCGCCAAACCGTAAATAAAAATCCGTCCTACGCCTGCCATGGCTCTCTCCCCCCGATTTTTATTGTTTTTGTCAAACCACCGTGGACAACATCAAGCCCGCCCGCAAAACCCTCAAGGGTATCTCTAAAAGTCAATTTTTAGAGGCGCCCTCAAAACTTGTTGAGCACCTTATACAGCCCGGCCTCGACGGTGACGCCGGCCCCGGGCCCCTGTTCTGATGATCCGGTTGAAAGAATCCCGTAGCGCCTGATCTCAAATTTTACGGCGCTGCAGCCCGAGCCGGCCGGCATCGGCGCCGTGTGCCCCAGGGCATAGAACGCCTTTGACGGGGAATCTTCCGCGGGCGCTTTTTCTATGCGGGCGATGCTATAGCTGCCCATGGCCGGCATCGGTTCTCCGTCCGGACCAGTAATGGTAAAATCGTTTACAATAACAGCGGCATCTTCTTTGGATAAATCAAACAGATCAGAATCAGCCGCCAGCCAGGATCCGGCGTGTTCTTCCTCGGCCACCGTGATACCGGTCTCCGCCCGATAGAGATCACACAGGTATGCCCTGCTGTTTTTCATGATGCTGCTGTCGTTGAAGGCCACATTTATCGCCATCAGCATGGACAGCGTCAAGGCCGCCATGATCAACAGCGTCATCACAATGGCCGAACCATTCTCGGCGAACGAATTCTTAAGGCATGATTTCATCTCTCCCCCTATTGATGATCAGCTCTTCCCGGCTCGTCGATAATAATTTTCCAGGCGCAGAGAAAACTGTCCGCCTTTTTTCACCCACACCTTAAGACCGATTGTCTTGAAATCGGCCCGGCCGTCATTATCCATGTCGCCGGCGTCAAAAACGGTTATCTCCGCTTTCCGGTCGCCCTGAATAATAGTCAGAGCATCTTCTCCGGGCTCAACCACGTCCAGGCATGAGGCGTCAAGCGGAATGCCGGCCATGATCTCCGTTAAATCCTGCCCCCACATCACGGCCTGATCGGCCGCCGCCGTGGTCCGGTTCGTCTTTGACGCCGCTATCACGCCGGCGGTAACGGCCAAAAAGCCGATGCTGAAAACCGCCAGGGCGATCAGCATCTCAATCAGGGAAAAACCCCGATCTGCCATTAAATCCCGAAAAACTTCCATATCTCCCCCCTTAGCCACATAATCACATAATCACTTAACCACCTTCTCCTCGATTCCGGGCCATGCCCGATCGGGACGCTAACCGGCTATATTCCGGCACCTGATGGTTGTCGTTACCAGGACATGTCCGTAATAATCATCCGCCGCGTAACGCCGGTCGCCGACAACGAACACGCGCTTATCCCGGGCGCCTTTCAGCGGACACGGCGACCGGACCAGCAGCCAGACCTTAACCGCCCGGATACGGCTGATATCGACCTTAAACGGCAACGGCATCCCCCCGACCGCGTCGTCTGAATCCACATCACCGTCATCATCCGTATCCAGCGACATATCCAGCTGGCCGTCCCTGTCCGCGTCAATGGCCCAGATAATGTTCTCGTTGGCGGACATATCCACGGCTCCGTCCTTATCTTCGTCATAAGCATAGGCAAAACGGACGGCAGCGATATTGTCCGCGACCCGGCCATCCTGAATAATCAATCCCGTCGCCCCGACATTACTGTCGGCAAACCCGTCCGGCGCACCGCCCTCGTCGTCGTCCTCTTTTAACAGATTAATGCTGATCAGTTGCGTAACATCGATATCGTCGGGATCATTTCTCCAAAACGCCAGCCAGCCGCCTTCCGCGCGACAGCCGGAAGAAAAATCCAGGGCGTCCTGCGCGTCAAGGCTTCCGGCGGGGCTGAAGCCCATCATCTGGATATGGGTTTCAATAATATGCAGGGCGTTTCGCGCCTCGATCTGCATTTCGGAGCGCTGATCAATATGCGTCAACGTGTTCTGCTGTGTAAAAAAAATTTTTATA
>CAYSMV010000369.1:0-11799 GCA_964432245.1 uncultured Desulfobacterales bacterium | reverse complement strand
GTGTCCGGTTCGACATCCGTCGGCGGTGGGGGCGGGGCCTCTTTGGCTCCCTGAGGAACGACTGATGCTACCGCGCCGGCGGCTTCAAAAATTTTTTTAGTTTTTTCACATAGATCGCGGGTAGCGTCTTTTTTCACAACTTTTTTCTTGCCGGAAAACAGGGCGTCTATTTTATCTTTGTCGACCCGAAAGGCTTTGGCCAGATTGTCTTTTACTGATTCAAGATCCGCGCCGGGTAATATCTCGCCGTAAAAAAGCACCTGGTATTTTTTATCCTCCATAGCCCCTTGCCTCCTTATTGATAACCGACAATCTATTATTACAGAATCCCCTAGAATATCAAACTGTTTTTTGCCGCGTAGAGCGCCTAGGCAAGTTCAACCCAAACAGGGGCAGATGATTTGCGTTTGATAATTATTGCGGATATGATACACAACAAAAAAAATCGGCTGATGGTGGCTGAAGGGAGAAACAGTTGAAAGTTTTGATCGTCGGCGCCGGCGAGGTGGGATTTCATATAGCCAGTCGGCTGTCCGTTGAGAACAAGGACGTGGTAGTGATTGACCGTGATCAGCAATCCCTGCGTCGCGTCGCGGAGTATACGGATGTTCAGACCTTTTTCGGTTCAGGCAGCAGTCCGGTTGCTTTGCAGGAGGCGGGTATTAAGGAAGCCGAGATTATGCTGGCCGTCACCGACAGCGATGAAGCCAACCTGGTGGCCTGCCTGGTGGCCAATATTCTTTCGCCTTCCACCAAGAAGCTGGCGCGCCTGAGGAACGCTGATTTTGACAGTTATCACAATATATTCAAAGAACAGGCCCCACATATTGATACGGTTATAAATCCTGAAATCGAGGTCATTAATACAATCGAAAGATTGATCAGTGTTCCCGGGGCCATTGAGGTGGTGGATCTGGCGGAGGGGCGGTTGAAGCTGGTCGGCGTGCGCTTGAGCGAAACCTCTCCATTCGCTGGGCAGAAACTGTCTGATCTTTTCACGCGATCCGGGAGCCGGCTTTTTCTGGTGGCCGCGATTGTCCGCAATGAGAAGATGATTGTTCCCAGAGGCAACAGCCGTTTGCTGGCCAATGATATTGTATATTTTATCAGCGAACAGGAGATGCTGAACCGCAGGCTCAAGGCCTTTGATAAAATCGCGGAGCCCGTCAAACGGGCCTTGATCGTGGGCGGGGGGAGACTGGGATTGCGTCTGGCAAAACGTTTCGAAGACCTTGATATTAAAACCAAAATAATCGAAGCCAATTCTGACAGATGCGCCCGTCTGGCGGAAGAAATGCATAAGACCGTCGTGCTTCAGGGAGACGGGTCTGATCAGGAACTTCTGGCTGAAGAGCATATTGAAAGCATGGATGTGGTGGTCAGCTTGACCGGTGATGAACAGACCAATATTCTGATTTCTCTTCTGGCCAGGCGCATGGGCGCGGCCAATACGATTACCAAAATCTCAAAGTTCAATTATATTCCCCTCATGTCCACCATCGGGGTAGAACAGGTTGTCAGTCCCCGTCTTTCGGCGGTAAATTCTATTCTGCAGCATATTCGTAAGGGAAAGGTTCTGTCAGCCATATCGCTGAAGGAAGAGCAGGCTGAGGTGCTGGAAGCCGTTGCCTTGTCAACGTCCGATATCGTCGGCACGCCGTTAAAAAAAATCGGCATGCCGAAAGATAGCCTGGTTATCGGTATTATCAGGGGAGAAGAGATTATCATTCCGTCCGGTGATTCAATTATTAATCCGGACGATCGGATCGTCATATTCGCCCGGAAATATGCCATTCCCAAAATAGAACAGATGCTGGCGGTTAAGCTCGAATTTATTTGATATGCGCTGGAGAAAAATCCTTAATATTACCGGATGGTTAATTTTTTTCCTGGGATTAAGCATGGGGCTGGCGCTGGCGGTAGGCCTCTGTTTTTCAGATCCCAGCGCCATACCCCTGCTTTTTTCCATGATCATTACCATGGGCGTCGGCAGCTTACTAGTTCTGTTCAACAAACTGCCGGCCGGTGATTCTCCTCTCGACAAACAGGAAGCCATGGCGGCGGTGGCCCTGTGCTGGCTGGCGGCCGGCCTGGCCGGGGCCCTGCCATTTTACCTGGGAGGGGTGACCTCCAGCTTTACGGACGCCGCTTTTGAGTCCTTTTCGGGAATAACGACCACCGGCGCTTCGGTCTTGAACGATATTGAAAGCGTGCCCCGGGGTTTTCTTTTCTGGCGAAGCTTTATCCAGTGGCTGGGCGGTATGGGTATAATCGTGCTGTCTCTGGCTATTCTTCCCCTGCTCGGGGTCGGCGGCATGGAGTTATACAACGCGGAAGTGCCGAACCCCCTTCCGGACAAGCTTCAACCGCGTATCCGGGAAACCGCCAAGACACTCTGGAAAGTGTATATTCTTTTTTCCCTGTGTGAAGTTCTTCTATTAAAAACAGGCGGGTTGAGTCTGTTTGATTCTCTGTGCCATGCGCTCACCAGCATGCCCACCGGCGGGTTCTCGACCCGGAACCTTTCGGTCGCCGCTTATGACAGCGCCTATGTTGATCTGGTGATCATCCTGTTCATGGTGCTGGCGGGCATTAATTTCACACTTCATTATCAAATGCTGAGAGGAAAGCCCCTGGCTTTCTGGAGAGATGCCGAATGCCGCTTTTTTCTGTTTCTGCTGGCGGCGCTGATTTTTGTCGTCAGCTGGGATCTTTACGGGCCTGTTTACGAAACCATTGGCAGCGCCCTGCGATACGGTGCTTTTCAGGTTGTTTCCATTATTACCACCACCGGTTATGCCACCGCTGATTATGAAACATGGCCGTCCCTTTCCCGGTTGATCCTTTTTGTCTGCATGTTTATCGGGGCTTCGGCGGGTTCAACCGGCGGCGGGATGAAGTGCGTTAGAATTATGCTGGGTATTAAATACTGTTACAGGGAACTGTTCGCACTGATTCATCCCAAGGCGGTCGCCTACGTCAAGCTGTCCGGTAAAACCATACCCGAAGATGCCATGAAAAGCATCATGGGCTTCCTCTTCCTTTATATATTGATATTTATTATCTGTTCGCTGGTTATGGCTGCCATGGGGATTGATCCCCTGACCGCGGTGGCGGCGGTGGCGTCTTCGCTGGGCAATATCGGTCCCGGTTTCGGAGGGGTCGGGCCGCTGGATAATTTTTATGCCGTGCCGGTTGCCGGAAAATGGTTGTTGATCTGGTGCATGCTGCTGGGCCGGCTTGAAATTTATACCATATTAATTCTTCTGGTGCCTGAGTTCTGGAAGAAATAAACTGACATTTTAAGACTCCATCATCGTTTTAATCTTGATTTTTTTTATTATCACATTAAGTTACTGTCCATTCGAGATTGAGAAGGCCGGTTTGACTTGTATTAAAGAAAAAAGCATATTAACCAGAATTTGGAATCAATTTAACGCCATCAGGGAGACAGGCAGATGAAACAAAAATACACTATTGCTAAAAGCGACCAGAACGCCAGTATCGTCATCAGCGAATTTGTAGAGTTGGCATCCAATGAATTTTCGCTGCTATCCGAGCAGACATATAAAACCAGTGAAATCAGCAAGGCCGGCAAGGCCGGGACTGTTCAACTGATCAAGGCGATCCGATCCCAAAACTTTTTCCCCCCCATCGATACCGCGCAGAAAATCGCGACCGGGGTAGAGGAGTTGATGCATGATGCTCATAAAGATTCGGTTGAGGTCGTTGTGGATGACGTGCGGGTGATGAACGAGCTTGATGTGGAAGTCGATGAAATCGATGATAACGACGATATCGAAGATCTGGATGAAATTCTCACGGATGATGCTGATGATGACCTGCCCGCTGACGATGACGACTAATTTGGATATTACACCGGCATGAAAGAAGCGATCAGAACGCTTATATCAGAAGCGGCGGGGAGGGCCTTTAAAAACGGTCGGTTGCCTTCGGCCGATCTGCCTGAATTCGAGGTCGGAGAGCCCAAAATCAAAGCGCACGGGGATTATGCCGTGAATTTCGCCATGATCGCCGCCTCTGCCTACAAAATGGCGCCGCGGGCCATCGCTCAAACGATTATCAGCCATATCAATGATCCTGAAAATATTATTGCCAGGACGGAAATAGCCGGTCCGGGGTTTATTAATTTTTTTTTAAATACCAGGGCCTGGTGGCCGGTTCTTGAGAAAATTCACGCCCAAAATACCTTTGGCGCCTGCGATCTTGGCCGGGGCCGGAAGGTCATGATCGAGTTTGTCAGCGCCAACCCGACCGGACCGCTTCATGTGGGTCACGGGAGAGGTGCCGCCGTAGGCGACAGCCTGGCGAATATTCTTTCCTGCTGTGGCTGGCAGGTCTGGAAAGAATATTATGTTAATGATGCCGGCAACCAGATCATGACGCTGGGCCGGTCAGTTTACCTGCGCTGGCGGCAGGCCAGGGGGGAGACAATCGATTTCCCGGCGGATTGTTACCAGGGCGACTATATTCATCACCTGGCCGGGGACCTGGCCGAGACCGGGCCGCGGAATATTGCCGATATGGATGAGGGCGCGGCCGTGAGGGCCTGCGCGGAATTTGCCGCCGCCAGAATCCTGGAGGGCATTCGCCGGGATCTGGCCGATTTCGGTATTTGTTTTGACAACTGGTTTTCTGAAAAAACATTATTTGAGGCCGACGCGGTGGCCGACGCCCTGGATGCGATCAAGAGAAAAGCGTTCGCCTACGAAGCGGACGGCGCCCTGTGGTTTAAATCAAGTGCTTTCGGAGATGAAAAAGACCGGGTGGTGATCCGGAACAATGGGGAAACAACCTATTTCGCATCCGATATCGCTTATCATAAGAACAAGTTTGACCGGGGATTTGATCGCCTGATCGACATCTGGGGAGCGGATCATCACGGTTATATTCCCAGGGTCAAGGGGGCTGTTCAGGCGCTGGGCAGGGGCGGTGATGATATAGATGTTATTCTTGTCCAACTGGTGAACCTGTTGCGCGACAATGTTCCGGTATCCATGTCCACCCGGTCGGGGACGTTTGTTACGTTAAAGGAAGTGGTCGAGGAGGTCGGAGTTGACGCCGCCCGGTTTATTTTTCTTTCCCGCCATTATGACAGCCCGCTGGACTTTGACCTGGAACTGGCCAAGAAAAAGAGCAACGATAATCCCGTCTATTATGTCCAGTATGTTCATGCCAGAATCACGAGTATCCTGCGTAAAGCCGAAGAAAACGGGATAAAGGAAATATCGGCTGATGAGCGGGCGTTAGCCGGGCTGGGACAGAGAGAGGAAATTGATTTGATCAAAGCCGCGGCGCGTTATCCGGAAGCGGTCCGGACGGCGGCGCTGTCGATGGAACCTCATCGGATAACATTTTACCTGATGGACCTGGCGGCCTGCTTTCATGTTTATTATAACCGGCATAAAGTACTCGGCGATGACCCCGTTTTGAGTATGGGCAGGCTTTACCTGGTGTGCGCGGTGAAAAAAATCATTCAAAACGGTCTTTCGCTGCTAGGGGTTTCCGCGCCGGAGTCCATGTAATGATATAGCATGGCAAAGAATAAAAAAATATCGGTTTTAAAAAAAAAGCGTTTCAGAGTGGAGTTATCGCTGGCTGAGATGGCGGGCTGGGGGGGGCTGCTGTTTTTTATCTGCGGCTGGTTTTTTATCCTGGGGATTCTGGTCGGGCGGGGTCTGGTCCCGGTTCCCGGTGAAGAAGAGCCGCTTAAGAAATATTTTACAAAATCAAAGCAGACGGCTCCAGCCGGGCCGGTGAGCCGGGTTAAAGGCAAACCTGTCGCGCCGATCGCGGCAACACCGACGGCGCCAGCCGACCGACAGGAGGCGCAAGCCAAAACGGATTCAACGCCCGTGGTCGATAAGCCGAAAAAAACGCCCGGGGTCGAGCAACAAGTCCGCAAAGAGGCCGGAGAAAAATCTGATAATATCGGAAATAAAATCTTTACGATTCAGGTGGCCGCGCTCCGGGAACAGCAATCCGTTGGCCGGCTTTTTGAGAAATTGAAAAAGGAGGGTTACGCTCCCTATATGGTTAAAGCCACTTTGCCGGATGATGTTACTTGGTACCGGTTGCGATGCGGTCAGTTTGAAAATCGTGACGAAGCGGCTCCGGTTCTCGAACGATTAAGAAAGGACGGCTACAGCCCCATTCTGGTCAGGCGATGAATTCTGCCCGGCGGGGCGGGGCTTTTTATGATTTTCTGTAAGGAGTATTGATCCCAATGAAATTGACTGTTGATGATGTCCGTTATGTGGCTCATCTGGCCCGGCTGGAAATCGCCGAGGGCGATCTGGAGCAGTTCGTCTCCCAGTTGAGCGAAATCCTGGCTTATGTCGATAAATTGAACGCCGTGGCGACCGAAAACGTTGAGCCCATGGCCCAGGCCGTTTCACTGGTGAACGTTTTCAGAGAGGATAATCCGAGTCAACCCCTTCCGTTTGCCCAGGCTCTGGCCAATGCCCCGGCAACGACGGACAATATGTTTGAAGTGCCTAAAATCATAGAATAGACGGTCGTTACTGATGAATATTAATGAACTTACAATTTCCGAAGCACGGGAGCGATTGCAGCGGCGGGAAATTTCCGCCGTCCAGTTGACGCAGGCCGTGCTGGATCGCGTCCGGGAGGTGGACGAGCGTATCGGCGCGTACATTACGGTCTCGGCCGAACCGGCCCTGGAACAGGCCCGGGCCGCGGATCAGCGGATCGCCGGCGGGGATTCCGCGCCTCTGACCGGTATTCCCCTGTCCATCAAGGATATCATTTGTACCCGGGGCATTCCCACCACCTGTGCTTCCCGGATCCTGCGCGATTTTATCCCCCAATACGACGCCACCGTCATCGAGAGACTGAAACGGGAAGGCGCGGTGATCGTGGGCAAGACCAATATGGACGAGTTCGGCATGGGATCATCCACCGAGCATTCGGCGATAAAAATCACCCGGAATCCCTGGGATCTGTCCCGCATCCCCGGCGGTTCCAGCGGGGGGTCGGCCGCGGCCGGGGCCGCGGGTATGTGCCTGGGGTCGCTGGGGTCCGATACCGGCGGATCGATCCGGCAGCCCGCGTCCCATTGCGGGGTGGTGGGGCTGAAGCCGACCTACGGCCGGGTGTCCCGGTTCGGGCTGGTGGCTTTCGCTTCTTCGCTTGATCAGATCGGTGTGCTGACCAAAAGCGTGGCGGACTGCGCCCTGCTGCTAAAGGCTATTGCCGGTCATGACCCCAAAGATTCCACATCCGCGCCGGACGCTGTCCCGGATTATGGGACCGTTTTAACCCCGGGGCTGAAAGGCGTTACCGTCGGCCTTTGCCGCGAATATTTCACCGCCGAGGGGGTCGATCCGGACGTGACCGCCGCCGTGACCGAGGCCGTTAAACGGATCGAGTCTCTGGGCGCGCAATGCGTGGAGGTCTCCCTGCCTCATGTCGAATACGCCGTAGCCGCTTATTATGTTCTTTCCCCGTCCGAGGCCAGCTCCAACCTGGCCCGGTATGACGGAGTAAAATACGGGCTCAGGGAAAAATCGGCCGATAATCTCATGGGGATGTATAAAGCAACACGGTCAAAAGGGTTCGGCAGGGAGGTCCAGCGCCGGATACTGATCGGTACTTATTGTCTGTCGGCCGGTTATTACGACGCTTATTACAAAAAGGCGTCGCAGGTGCGCTCCCTGATTGCCGGTGATTTCAAGAAAGCCTTTGAGGCCTGCGACGTGATTGCTTCACCGGTCGCCCCGACGCCGGCGTTCCCCATCGGGTCGAAAACGGATGACCCGCTGACCATGTACCTGTCGGACATTTTTACCCTGTCCGCCAACCTGGCCGGCGTGCCGGGCATGTCGGTTCCGTGCGGACTTTCACGACAGGGGCTGCCGATAGGCCTGCAGCTGACCGGCAACTATTTTGATGAGGCTTCCTTGATGCGTGTGGCCTGGAATCTGGAACGGACGGCCGGGATGATTGATAAAAGACCAGTTCTGTCATAAAATGAATGTCAAGATGCATGAAGGAGCGTTTATGACAACCGTGATGCCGGACAGCGAACCGATCAAAAGGGCAGTCGCCTGGATCGCCGAACAACGTCAGACGAACCCGGACAGGAACCCGCAGAAGATCGCCGACGAAGCGATTCTGAAATTTGATCTGTCTCCCACGGAGGCCGAATTTTTGTCGAAATTCGTCTCCGGAAAGGCCGGATGTTAACTGCCGCCATGTCAGTTATTAAAATACTCCCGGAAAGCCTTTCCAATAAAATAGCCGCCGGTGAAGTGGTGGAGCGGCCCGCCTCCGTTGTTAAAGAGCTGGTCGAAAACGCCATTGACGCCGGCGCCACTCAAATAACGGTCCAGGTGGAGCGGGGCGGCTTGTCCCTGATCCGGGTTTCGGACAACGGCACGGGCATGAGCCGTGACGACGCGCTGTTGAGCCTGGAACGCCACGCCACCAGCAAGCTTGACGATGAAAAGAGCCTTTTTGCCATCTCCACCCTGGGGTTCCGGGGCGAGGCTATTCCCAGCATCGCGTCCGTATCGAATTTTTTTTTGGTTACGCGCGACGCGGATTCAGAGGTCGGCACGGAAATCAATGTTGCCGGCGGGAAAATAAAGGACGTCAGGGATGTCGGCGCGCCGGTGGGCACCATGGCGGAAGCCAGGCAACTGTTTTTCAATATTCCGGCGCGCAGAAAATTCTTAAAGTCGGTCGAAACGGAGATGGGGCATATCGCCGACATGATGACGGCTTTTGCCCTGTGCCGGCATGATATTCATTTCCGGCTGTCTCACGACGAGAAAACCGCCAGAAACTGGCCGGCGGCCGGCCGTCCGCTGGACAGAATCACCGACGCCCTGGGCCGGGACACCCGGAACAATCTTTATGAACTCTGTCTTTCAAGCGATCAGGTCAAGATTTCCGGATGGATCGGCGCTCCGCATATCACGCGGCGGTCCTCACAGAAAATATATCTGTTTGTCAACGGCAGGATGGTGAAGGATCGCGGGTTGCAGTACGCGCTTTTCGAGGGATACCGGGGACGTCTGGTAAAGGGCACTTATCCGGTGGCCGCTGTTTTCATCACCGTTCCTTTTGATCGCGTCGACGTCAATGTGCATCCCACCAAGAATGAAGTCCGGTTTGTGGATCAGAAACGGGTTTATCAAAGCCTGAAAACCGCCGTTGAAAAAGTCTGGAACGCGGAGCCGGTGCTGCCGTGGGAAAGGGATTCCGGATATCCGGCGCCGCGGCAGCAAACCTTAACCTCTGTGGTCGCGGAAAGTACCGCCGCGTATTCCGGATTCGGCCGGCGGCATTCCCCGGGCACGATTCATCCCTCGCCGGAGCCGATGACGCTTCCGGAACGGAACCAATCGGCGGAAACGGTCGATATCGGCATAATGCCGACGGCGCCTGTCCGGAGGGATCATGCCGGGCAGCCTTTTCTTTTTTCCGGGCTGATGATCGTGGGGCAGTTTCATAATACTTACATCGTTTGCGAGTCGGACCGGGAAATCTTCATGATTGACCAGCATGCCGCGCATGAGCGGGTAGTCTTTGAAAAACTGCTAAAACGGGTCGAAGCCCGGCAACCGGTCAGCCAGGGTCTTCTGGTTCCGGAAACGGTGGAGTTGACCTTCCGGGAAGCGGCCGCCCTGGATCTCATGCTGACCGTTCTTGAACAAACCGGGCTGGCGGTGGAGCGGTTCGGACAGAACACGTTTGTCATCAAGGCGGTGCCGGAGCTTATCGCCGATGCCGACGCCGGCCGGCTGGTGCAGGAACTGGCCGGAAAGATGGCGGAAATCGGCCTGGCGCCGGACATGGACGCGAAACGGGACGAATTTCTGTCGGTGATGGCCTGTCACGGCGCCATCCGCGCCAACCGACGGTTGAACGAAAAAGAGATGCGCGCCCTGCTGGAACAGATGGCCGCCTGTGATAATCCCTGGCACTGTCCCCACGGGCGGCCCACGACCATTCACTGGTCGTTGAGGGATATAGAGAAACTGTTCAAACGGATCGTATGATATGGGCAAAAAATCACCGGCCGGGCTCTGGATCGCCGCGGCCGTCTGCCTGGCGGTTTTCCTGACGCTTTTCGGCATATATCGGGGACTGTTGCCGGGATTCTCAGGTAAAAGCCTCCCGTCTCCCGCTCTTTCCGGACAATCTCTCCCGGATCGGGAAACTTGGATGAAGATTACTCAGAACGAGAAAAAGATCGGCTATGTTCATACCGTCTTCAAGAAAGAGGGGGATGGCTACAATCTGGAAGAACGCATGTTTCTGCAGGTAATGGTCATGGGCCTGACGCACCGGGTTGGTTTTTACCTGGCCGCTGTTCTTGACAAAGGCCTGAGGCTGCGTTCTTTTGAAAGCCGCGTGCAATCCAGGCAGTTTGAATTTTTGGCCGCCGGCAGGGTGGTGGATAAAGCTCTGATCGTGACCACCGAAGCGGAGGGCGAGTCGCGGGAAATAAGGCGGCCGGTTGATGAGATACCCTATCTTTCGGCGGGTCTGAGCTACGCGGTCTGTAATTCGGGCATGGCGCCGAAAGACAGCATATCGCTTTCCGTCTTTGATCCTTCCGGCATGGCGGTCGTGCCGGTCCGGATCACGATGGCCGAAAAAGGAAGCATTAAAATTATGGGCCTGAACCGGGCGGCTACCCGGCTCCTGGTCGATTTCAAGGGAGTGACTCAGGAGGTGTGGATCAGCGAAGACGGAGAAGTCCTGAAAGAAAGCGGGCTGATGGGGCTGTCGCTGGAAAAGACCGATAAACACGAAGCGCTGGCGAAAATCGATATCGAGGCGGGCGATCTTACGGAAATGATGGCCATTGTTTCTAATGTAATTTTTGATGACCCCGAACAGTTGAAAATGCTGAAGGTAAAGATAGAGGACGTCGACCTTGAACAACTGGCGCTGCGGGGCGGCCGGCAACTTCTTTCCGGCCGGGAGCTGGTAATTAAAAAAGAGTCGCGGCCGGGATATGAAAGTGATACGGATCAGGAAGAGGATCTGGCGGAGTTTCTCAGGCCCGATGCCTTTATCCAGTCCGATGATCCCGCCATCAAACAGCTGGCCGCTGAAATCGTTTCCGTTGGGGGGCCGGTCCGGGAACAGGCAAGACAATTGATGACATGGGTATATCAGAATATCGAAAAAAGGCCGGTCTTATCAGTGCCTAACGCACTGTCTACGCTGACACAGCGGCAGGGGGACTGCAATGAACACGCCATGCTGCTGGCAGCCCTGGCGCGGGCCGCGGGTATCCCCGCCCAGGTGGAAACCGGGGTCGTTTATTTGGAGGGGAAATTTTTTTACCACGCCTGGAACAGGCTTTACGCGGACGGATGGGTTACCGCCGACGCTGTTTTCGGGCAAATGCCGGCGGATGTGACCCATATCCGGCTGGCCGGCGGTCAACCGGAGCAACAGCTGGACCTGATCCCGGTGATCGGTAACATCCGCCTGACGGTTATAGATTACGCGCCCCGTTAGTCCGGGCTTTTGCCCTCAAAAAAGGATTTTTTTTGATACGTATAGCACTCGATCTATCAAAGCACTGTATTCAGACCGAAGCCAGACGCGTCTATAACCGCCTTCTCTCGGCTTTTCTGAAGAATCAGGATGCGGATAACCTGTCCGAAAAGAAGCTGGAACTGCTGAAGCGGGTTCTTGAAGAATGGGATTTCCCGGCGCTCCGGGCCGAATACCGCGAACTGGCCGGCGGCCGGGAGGACGATGTTTTTCTGGCGGCGGATGACTCCGGCC
>CAYSMV010000368.1:0-1708 GCA_964432245.1 uncultured Desulfobacterales bacterium | reverse complement strand
CAACAGTTTGGGAATGAATAATTCCGAGATGCTTTCACCGACTAAAGTCTGAATGGGGATAGGCTCATCCAGGACGCCGGAGATCAGAATGTCTTGTTGTTCCCTGGTTTCCCGGTTGATAATGGTGATTTCAGGCGCGTCTCCGATGATTTTTTTAAACTCCTGATAAAGCCCTTTTTTGGCATCCTGGCTCCCGGGATGGTCCGGGGCGTAGTAACCGCTTCTGAGCATGGCCTTGGTCAAATCGCGGACAAAATAGCCTACAGGTTGGGCCTTGGCCCGCTCATCAGCCGTCAGCACGGTTTTTGTCCGGATCTCTTTTTTAAAAACCGCCGGTTTTTCTTCTTTAGCCTCGCCGGAGGTTTCCGGCTGGGATACCGCTTCCTCCAGCCATTTCACGGAGAGTTCGGCATCCGAGGCCGCTTTTCCCCCGCCTTTCACGGCTGTGTCGGTCCAAACGGATTCCGCGGACGGAGGAGACAACCCCAGGCGTTCCCGATACGACGGATAAGTCGCCAGGGTTTTTTCCATATCCGGGATAAAACGATCAAGCTGCCCCGTTAAATCGATTTTGACCCCGAAGCGCCCGTCTTCCCGGGAAAGACTTTCCAGGACAATACCGCCCAAAGGGACTCTGTCTTTGATTAAAGGAATTTCCAGCAGCAGATTCACCGGCGAGCCGGCCGGCAGGGGTTCCTTCCTTGTTACCGAAATCACCCCTTTTTTCAACCAGTCAAAAAAGGCGCAGAACTTTTCTTCGGTGGGAAAAGCCAGCTTTATGTCGGGAATGGATGTCGTCATGGCTGATACCATTTCTTTTAATTATATCAAATATCTTACAAAAATGACAGGAAAATACAGGCCGGCCGGCACCTGATCTTGCATCATATAATATGACGCTTAGGACGGCTTGTTGGCCGGGTTTTAAGCGGCCCCTACGCCAGAAAATCAGCGATGGCCTGGTTGACGGCCTTCGGCTGTTCCAGGGGCGCGAGGTGAGCCGCGTCGGGGATGGTGGTCAGTTCGGCGTTGGGGATATGCCCGGCCAGATAGGCGGCGTATTTAGGCGGGGTGGTGGTGTCTTCGCTGCCGCTGATCACCAGCACCGGCGCCTTGATCTCCGGCAGGCGCGCCATGACATCAAAGGCGTCGCAGGCGGCAAAATCCCTGATGGCCGTCTCCGGAGCGCATCGCATCAGCGTCCTGATTTTTTCGGCCATGGCCGGCGACTGGTTGACGGCCGCCACCCCGCCGAGATGGGAGAGGCTGACAAAATCATCGAAATTGCCGCGGATGGCTTCAAAAATCAGCGGCAGGACCCGCAGCCGCGCGCCGGTATTGATGAGGATGCCGGCGGCAAAACGGTCGGGATAATGAATCAGCAGGTACTGCACAATCGCGCCGCCGAGGCTTAGGCCGCAGGGCACGGGCCGCGGCGGGTCAACGGCGTCGATAAAAGCCATGACCGCCCGGCCGTAGGCCGCCATGTCATCATACCCGTCGCCGGGGCTGTCGCCGTGTCCCGGCAGATCCAGAGCAATGACATTAAAAGCGCCGGACAGCCCGTCCATCTGCGGCATCCAGAATGATTTGGACATGGCCGATCCGTGAATAAACACCAGGGTCAGCCGGTCCGGATCAGGCGGCCAGGGATCGGCCGCGAAACTGATTTCGTTCCTGGTCAGGATTTCCATTTCATCCTCCCTAA
>CAYSMV010000367.1:0-3034 GCA_964432245.1 uncultured Desulfobacterales bacterium | reverse complement strand
ATCTCCGACCCGGCAGGCCCATTGAAAAATTTTCAGCGCCAGTCCGCCTTTGGCCTCGGCCCCGCTGACCACTTTAGCATATACTTTTTCATAGATACGGGGAACGCTGGCAAACCAGTTGGGTTGCGCCGCCTTGAGATCATCAACCAGCGTATCAATGCCCCGGGCAATCACGGTTTTGGCTCCCACCAGCAGGGCCAGGTTGACGCAGATGCGGGCAAAAACATGCGCCAGAGGAAGAAAAAGGAAGGTTGTCTCTCCTTCAAGAACACTTAAGCAATTCTTGGCGGATTGTGACGTAAACGTCATGTTATCATGGGTCAGGACCGCTCCCTTGGGCATGCCCGTGGTGCCGGAAGTATACACGATGCCGGCGACATCGCCGGAAGAGGTGGCGTCGATTCTTTTCTGCAGCTCCGCGTCGCTGATCTTCTCTCCGATTTTAAGAAATTCATCAAACCCCATTACCCAGTCGTCATCATGGGTGCCATTGAAGAGAATGACCTTCCTGATGGCGGGTATATCTTTTCTGATTTTAAACAACTTATCGAGCTGAGTTTGATTTTCCGCGAAAATAACGACTGCGTCGGAATGGTTGATAATATATTGACAGTCCTTGGGCAGGTTGGACTGATAGATGCCGACCGTGGCCGCGCCGCAGGTGGTGATGCCCAGGTCCGAAAGTATCCAGCGATAACCGGTATAGCTCAATATGTTTACCTTGTCGTTTTTCTTGACATCAAGGGCCATCAGGCTCTTGGCGACGCTTCTGACCTGCCCGTAAAAATCGGCCCATGATACCGGCGGCAGGCTCTCTCCTGCCGGCGAAAACCATTGATAGGCTGGCTGGTCGGGGTATTTGTCGACCGTGGCTTTCATCATGTCGTGAATGTTGCGAAAATCCTTGATGTCCATGGGCTTTCTCCTTATTTTTGTGGATGTTTTGCAAGCAAGCCTGTTTCCCCGGATTCCGGCCTTTTGCCGGAATCAAAAAGTTCACCATCTCCATAAAATAACGTCTACATCGCTGGCCTGGTTATGAGCATACATGCCTACGAAATATTTATATTATATTGAATCTGAAAAAGATTGGCAAATATAAAAGAGATCTTGCGGCGGTAAAAATGTCTTGGAAAAAATCCGGAATTTATTTATAATTTCATTCATTACCGGCTTGACGGAATGGCAGAAGGCGTCAGCCTGGGGATAGTTCTTTTTTTAAAAAAGTTCTTAACCCCATTGTTGCCCGCTTGAGCCCTGCGTGCCGACCGAATGGGAGAAGAATCATAAGCAGCAATTATCTTGCCACTATCAAAAAATCAGCGAAGGCATTCGGTAGATAATATTTGAAATCATATGGAAACCTTTTGCGGATACAGGCTGTCGGAAAAAATTGACGAGACCATAGCTTCTGTCGTGTATCGAGCGACAAAAGAAGATAACGGTCTGCGGGTTATCGTCAAGATGTTGAATACGGACAGTCCCTCACCTTCCGAAATTGCCCGTTTCAAAAAAGAGTATGCGCTGATTCGCGATATCGACGATGATGCGGTTATCAAGGTTTACGACGTCGTCGAATCTGAGGGTAAAATCGCCCTGATCCTGGAGGATTTTGACGGGATTTCCCTGAAAAAAATATCGGCCCACACACCGCTTGCCCTGGAAACATTTCTTGAGATCGGGATAACGATTGCCAGGGTGCTTGACAAGCTCCATAAAAGAAACATTATTCACAAAGATATCAAGCCCCACAATATCCTGTTCAACCCGGAGACCAACGCCATCAAACTCACCGATTTCGGCATTTCCGCGGAACTGACCCATGTCGGAGACGATTTGAGCCCCGCCTCACTGATCGACGGCACGCTGGCCTATATGGCGCCGGAACAGACCGGACAAATGAATCGATCGGTCAGTTATGATACCGACCTCTATTCTCTGGGCGTTACTTTTTACGAACTGTTAACACAGCGGCTGCCGTTTGACGATTTAACGGACCCGGTCGAATATTTTCACGCGCACATGGCCAGAAGGCCGGTGCCGCCATCTGAACTGAATTCATCGCTGCCGCCTGTGCTCTCGGATATCGTAATGAAATTGATGGCCAAGGAGTCGGCTGACCGTTATCAAAGCAGCCTGGGGCTGATGGCCGACCTTCAGGAGTGTTTAGATCAACTTCAGCGCCGGGGAGTTATTGAACGTTTTGAAATCGCCTCCAGGGATATCTCCTTAACATTAAAACTTCCTCAAAAATTGATTGGCAAAGATAATGAGAAGGCCCGGCTGACATCCGCTTACCGCCTTGCTGAAAGCGGTAAAAACGTTCTTTTTCTGGTCGCCGGCGATGCCGGAACCGGTAAATCCTTTTTTGCCAATGAAGCCAAGAAACACATAGAAACCCGAAACGGCTTTATTATAACGGGCAGGTTTGAAAAACAGAACGCGTCGATCCCGTACAGCGGTTTTATTTTTGCCTTTCAGGAGCTGCTCAACCGGCTGCTGACCGAACCCGACGAAAGGGTCGCCGCCTGGAAAGCCAATTTATTCGAAGCCCTCGGCAGTAACGGCAAACTGTTGACCGATATTATTCCGGAAATTGAAATTCTGATCGGCAAACAGCCGGATATACCCGCCCTGGACGCCGAGGAGGCCCGTAACCGGTTTAATTATGTCGTCAAGAATTTCATCCGGGTATTCGCCAAAAAAAGCCATCCGCTTACGATTGTGCTGGATGATCTGCACCAGGCCGATACGGCCAGCCTGGCGTTGCTGAAATTTCTATCCACGGAAACCGATATCGGTTACCTGCTTTTAATCGGCACCTACCGGGAGGACGAGCCGGAACTCTCCCTGTTGCGGCAGACCCTGCGAACAATATCAGAAAAAGGGATCAACCTGGAAACAGTGTCCCTGGCGCCGCTTGATTTACAACAGGTTAACACCATGGTTGCCGCCGCCTTGAAGTGCGACCGGCTGGATTCTCAAGACCTGGCGGAACTGATTTACAAAAAAACCAGAGGAACGCCTTTTTTCG
>CAYSMV010000366.1:0-9867 GCA_964432245.1 uncultured Desulfobacterales bacterium | reverse complement strand
AACGGACCCCCCCACGGACCGGCATACCTTTTATGAAAAAACCCTGGCGGCATCCGGAGACCCGGAAACCCTTCGCCGGGGCCAGGCCCTCCTGCGGGTTCCGTCGCCGACGATGCACTCCTTTAAGAGCGACAACAATGCCATTATATGGAAAATCCGCCTGCAGTGTGAAGTGCCCCGCTGGCCGGACGTGAAAGATGATTTTGAGATCACCGTATATCCCCTGGAAAGCGAGGAAGAATAATATGGATGGGCTGTCCCTCAGCATAAAAGACGATCGGGACATCTTTGCGCCGGGCGAGACGGTTGAAGGAGAAATTGCCTGGCAGACGGATTCTCCGCCGAAAAAAATCTATCTCCGGCTGTTCTGGTTCACCCGGGGGAAAGGGACCGAAGACGTCGGTATGGTTTCCGAAACCGTTTTTGACCGTCCCCCGGCATCAGGCACCCGGACGTTTACCATACCTCTTCCCCAAAGCCCGTACAGCTTTTCCGGGCATTTGGTGTCCCTGATCTGGGCGCTGGAACTGTCAATGGATGGGTCTGACCAGACGGCCGTAAAAGAAATCGTCTTGTCCCCGTTCGGACGTGAAATCGACCTTACCGTAACCCCGCCGGGAGAAGCCCCATGAAGGCCCGGGACAATCCCTTTGCCAGCCGTAACATAGAATCGCTGCCCTATCAGTTTACGGCTCTTTCCTTAAGCGCCGTCATGGAGCGGCTGGCCGCGCAACGCTATCGCGGGGCCATTGTCGGCCCCTGCGGAAGCGGCAAGACCACCCTGCTGGAAACCATCGGCCGGCAGCTGGCGCAAACCGGCTTTCATTGCCGCCACCTGTATTTTAAAAAGGGGGACAAGCCGGTTTTTAAAACCCCGTCAAAACCGTTTTCCGGGCAGGACGCCCACAAAACCGCTTTCCTGATCGACGGAGCGGAACAACTTTCCCGCCTGGCATGGTATCGGCTGTATTTTAATATCAAAACGGCAGGCGCCGTTGTGGTGACGACTCACGGTAAACCTTTCCTGCCGCCCCTGATCCATACCCAGACCTCCCCGGCGCTTTTGTACGATCTGGTGTTAAAACTCACCGGTAAAACAGAGCGGATCGCGGAGCCGGAAATTTTCGATCTTTACCGCCGTCACCAGGGAGATATCCGGCAGGCACTGCGGGAGCTGTATGATGTCTGGCCGAATATATACAGGATTATGCGTTTGACGTCCCGGATCCCACGTGAAATTTCGATCCCTACAGTGACGAATTTGCGGATTTCTGCGGGAACAGAGGCGTGGCGAACAGGGGCTTTACGATATATTAGGTGAAAACCGCTCGTAACGAAACGTTATGCGGGCGGCAGTAGAAATGTTCGGCGGCGAAAAACTCTTTTCAGCCATGTCGAGACATAAGCCGTCATCATCATCAGCACTGACAGAGACAGCAAAAACAGCGATAAAATCATTATCCTTACCTGCATATCTATTCCCTTATCCGTTTTTCTAATAAAACCGGTCATCTTATGTAAAGACAATCCGGCTTGAAATCTCGTGCCTTCACGGCCCTGACGCCAGGCAAATGCGGCTGGCAGGCTTTTTTTAAGAGAGCTTAATTTCATTAAAAGCAATAAACAGGCCAGCAGACGTTAGTTTTAAACAAAACCAAACAACCTCTTGAATAATATAAGAAAACATGGTGTGTGCCATCTTACTTCTCACCCCAGGCATCAATAATTCTGTCCTGTTTCATGTGGAATCCGGCATAATTTTCGTGAATAATTGGATGCTGTCCTAAAAAAAAGACTGGTGATGGCGTTGATCAGCCGATTGATGTGATAGGGATAAAAAGTGAGTCCGCGATTGAATTTAATAAATTTGGTGATCCCACCGGGAATCGAACCCGGGTTACCGGCGTGAGAGGCCGACGTCCTAACCGCTAGACGATGGGACCACGTCTTCAGGCGAATAAACGGTATAGTGGTATAAAACTGTAAGCGCTTTGTCAAACTAAAACCGACAAACAATTAAACTTCTCTTCTGTCCAGGCCCCGCAGCTGAATGGCTTCCGCTACATGATCGGCCTTGATGGTCTCTTCACCGCAAAGGTCCGCGATGGTCCTGGCCACCTTGAGTATGCGGTTGTAAGCCCTGGCCGACATGCCCAGCCGGTCGATGGCGGTTTCCAGCAGGCCGGCGGCGGTGCCGTCTGTTTTACAGAACTTCTTTATAAGCCGGCTGGTCATTTCCGCGTTGCAATGGACAGCCGCCGATGACGCAAATCGTTGTTGCTGAATTTTTCTGGCGCCAACGACCCGATCTTTTATGACCGCCGACGCCTCGGAGCGGATCTCGCCGGCCATTTCCCGATAGGCGACCGCCGGAACATCCACGTGTAGATCAATCCGGTCCAGCAGGGGTCCGGAAATGCGGGCCCGGTAGCGGCTTATCTGCTGCTCGCTGCAGACGCATTCATGGCGGGGGTCGGTTTAAAAACCCGCACGGACACGGATTCATGGCGGCCACCAGCATAAAAGAAGCGGGATAAGTAATGGAAACGGCGGCGCGTGCAATGGTCACCCGCTTATCTTCCAGAGGCTGGCGCAGCATCTCCAGCATGGATTTCTTGAATTCCGGCAGCTCATCTAAAAACAGCACCCCGTGATGCGCCAGGCTGACCTCACCCGGACGGGGATTGCCGCCGCCGCCGATCAGCCCGGCATCGGATACCGTATGATGCGGGCTTCGGAACGGCCTCCGGGTAACCAGCGCCTGGCCGGGGGCAAGTTGTTCGGCCACGGAAAAAATTTTGGTGGCCTCGATGGCCTCCTCAAAGGTCATGTCCGGCAGAATAGACGGCAGACGCCGGGCCAGCATGGTCTTGCCCGAACCGGGCGGACCGGTCATCAGCAGGTTATGGCCGCCGGCCGCGGCAATCTCCAGTGCCCTTTTGGCATGCTCCTGGCCGGCAACTTCCGAATAATCTTCGAGATTTTCGCGATTCTGCGCGAAGATCCGGCGGGAATCCGATGGCGTCGGCATCAGTTTGAGGCTGCCGTCTAAAAACCCGACCCCCTGCGCCAGGTTGCCGACGGCATAGACGGCGATGCCGGCCACCACGGCCGCTTCCGAGCTGTTTGCTTCCGGCACAAGAACGCCTGCGTACCCCGACTGTCTGGCGGCCATGGTCACGGGCAGGACGCCCCGCACCGGCCGGATTCGCCCGTCTAAAGACAATTCGCCCAGAATCAGATAATCGGACAGCGCCTCTGGCGGGAAAACCCCGGTGGCCGCCAGAATACCCAGGGCCACCGGCAGATCAAAACCCGTGCCGCTTTTCCTGATACTGGCCGGCGCAAGATTAACGGTGATATGATCATCCGGAAACAAAAACCCGGAATTGACAATGGCCGCCTTGACCCGCTCCCGGCTCTCTTTTACGGAAACTTCGGCCAGCCCCACCGTGGTATAATAAGGCAATCCCCGGGCGATATCGACTTCAACCTCGACCGGATAAGCGTCGATACCGACGACGGCACCGCTGTACACCCTGGTAAGCATGAGTCCTCCCTGACTTTAAGCCGGCACCACCCGGTGGATTATCCGGCGACAAAAACCGGCAACCTATGCCTATCATAAAATCCGTCCCCGGACAAACGGTTTTACCCCGGAAACAGCGGCGCCGCCGGAAAACTGACGGCGGCTCTGTTTTCATAAACAATAAAAAATACATTGACTTAACACTTTTTATGACGTAAGCTTGAAAATAACTGTTTGTTAACTTTCTATTAAAGGTAAATGTCGAGCAATCGACTGGCATATAAGGTTTTTTCACATGCATATTTACCAGCGGACCGTCGCCGGAGAAGTAGCCTGTTCCGGAACAGGTGTTCATTCGGGACGAACGGTCAATTTGACGATCAAGCCCGCGCCGCCCAATCACGGCATCAAATTCATACGAACTGATTTAAGAGACGCTCCCTGCATACCCGCCCTGTTTAAAATGGTGACGGACACCAACGCGGCCACGGTCCTGGGCAATGACGGCGTCATCGTCTCCACCGTGGAGCATCTGCTCTCCTGCCTGGCCGCTCTTTCCATAGACAACGCCCGGATTGAAATCGACGCTTATGAAGTTCCGATTTTAGACGGCAGCGCCTTTCCTTTTGTGAACATGATCAACCAGGCCGGAATTAAGCGACAGGACGCGCAAAGATGCTTTTTCATTATAAAAAAGCCGGTAATAATAAATGAAAACGGAAAAACCGCCGCCATTTACCCGGAATCGTCGGGCTTTAAAGTTTCTTATACCATCGAATATGACAACACGCTGATTGGAAAACAGGAATACTCGCTTAAAGTCAGCGAAGACTCTTTTGAAAAAGAGATCAGCCAGGCGCGAACGTTTGGCTTCTATCATGAATATCAAACACTTCAGAAGCACGGCCTGGCCCGGGGCGGTTCGCTGGACAACGCGGTGGTCATTGATGGTGAAACCATCTTAAACAAGGGCGGGCTGAGGTACCCGGACGAATTTGTCAGGCACAAGATCCTTGACTGTATTGGCGATTTTTCTCTTCTGGGCCTGCCCGTGCTGGGACACGTCGTGGCTGTTAAATCCGGTCATCTTTTCAACCACAAACTGCTCAAAAAAATATTCGCCAGCAGAGAATGCTGGGAAACCTCATTTTTACCCCGCCCCGACTATCAAGCCGAACCCGGCGCCGAGCATTCCCTGAAATCCCTTGCCTTTTAGAGCCTGTTCATTGTAGAGTAAAACCAACCGGTTAAATTTCAAAAAAGGTTACTATTATGTTTCCTGTTGCCCCTGCAAAGAAAGCCCTCCTGGTTTTGTGCCTTTTGCTGTGCCTTTCCATGATCGGAAAAACAGCCGTCCCGGCCGAGGAGGCAAAGCTCTCCGGCCTGGTTATTACCAATACCCAGGACGAATTGCTGGTTTTTACCACCATTAAAAACGCCTTTAGTGAAGAAATCCAAGCCGCTATTAAAAACGGCATTCCGGCCACGTTTTCTTTTCTTGTCAGCCTGAACAATACCCGAACAATGTGGCCCGATAAAACCATCACGGAAAAAAAAGAAACGCACACCATGGCCTATGACCCCGTCAAGGGGAAATACCTGGTTACCCGATCATGGGAAAGCGACAAGCCTTTTATAACCGATTCCTTTGAGGAAGCATGCGAACGCATGTGTAAAATCGAAGGTCTGGTCCTGGCCCGAACAGACAAACTGGAAAAAAACGCCACCTATTTTGTAAAAGCCAGGGCTGAACTCGATAAAATGAGTCTGCCGTTTTATCTTCATTATGTTCTTTTTTTCGTTTCCTGCTGGGATGTCGAGACCGACTGGCAGGAGGTGTATTTTAAGCTCTAACGCCTATCACGAATCACCTTTGCGGAGACAATGAACAATCGCCTGATAAAAGCCTTGACCTCCTTCATGTCGGGATTAACCGAAGAGGAACGCAATCGCAGGAAAAGAGAAGGCATCATCATCATTGTCCTCATCCTGATGGTCGCTATCCTGACCTTTACGGAAACCCACATCATCCAGTTCGGCACGGAAATCCCCGTATCCAACACCATCCTGATGTTTATCCTGATCAACATCAACCTGCTGCTGCTTATTCTGCTGATCTTCCTGGTGTTTCGAAACCTGGTCAAGCTCTTCTATGACCGCAAGCAGAACGTAATGGGAGCCCGGCTCCGCACCCGGCTGGTAGTGGCTTTTATTTCCCTGACGCTGGTTCCGGCCATTGTCCTCTTCCTGTTTGCCATGGGCTTTATCACCACCAGCGTCAAGTTCTGGTTTAACGTGCCGGTTGACCAGGCCCTGGCCCATTCCCTGAAAGTCGGCAAAAGCATCTACGAGCATGTTGAAGATAATAACAATTTTTTTCTGGAACGGGCCGCCTATCAGATTAACAAACAGAACCTTCTCAGGGATTACCGCCAGGAGGAGCTTTCCCGATACATCCAGGTCGTCCAGCGGGAATTCAACCTTGATGCCGTGGAGGTCTATTCCCCCGGGGGCGAACGGCTGGCCTACGCCGTGTCTCAGGATCTGGAAGCGGATCCGGTGGCCGTTATCCCAGCCGAATCCCTGCAACAGGGGGCGCCGGCAAAAACCAGGATCGTTTCCGTTTCCCGGCATACGCCGGCCGGAGAGCTGGTCTCCTCCATCTCTTCCGTGCCTTTTGGCGCCGGCCGGGCGGAAGCGGAAGGATTGCTGGCCATCTCTTCGCTTCTGCCGCCGGGCCTGTCCGCCGATCTGACGGCCATTTCCAGAGGATATAAGGAATATCATCAAATTAAACTCCTGCAGGAGCCAATTCAGGGCTCCTATCTTATATCCCTGTCGATTGTCGGGCTGCTGGTGGTGTTCTGCGCCATCTGGTTCGGTTTTTACATCGCCAAATCCCTTACCACACCGATTATGGAGCTGGCCAAGGGGCTGCAGAAAGTCGCCAGTGGCGACTTGAACTATTCCATTGAAAGGCTGGCCGATGATGAGATCGGAGAACTGGTCAGTTCCTTCAACAAAATGACCAATGACCTTCGCACCGGCAGAAAACAGATCGAAGCCTCCACCGCCATGCTGGCGCGGCAAAGAGACGAGATCGAAGAGCGCCGGCTTTACATGGAAACCGTGCTGGACAATATTTCAACCGGCGTCGTATCGTTGAATTCAAGCGGCGTTATAACCACCATCAACAAGTCCGCGGAAAAAATGCTGTCCATCCCCCAGTCAGGCGTATTGAACCGGCACTACGCCAATGTGTTAAGCGGCCGCTATCTCCAGCTTGCCAGGGAATGTGTCCAGAAAATAACCGAACAGGGGGAAAACACGCTTGTCTTTCCCCTGCGCCTGACGATCGGCGGTCGGACCCGGAGTTTCATGATATACATCAACGCTCTCCGGCTCGATAAAACCAACCAGTATATGGGCATGGTGCTGGTGGCCGACGACCTGACGGAACTGGAGAGAGCCCAGCGCCTGGCCGCCTGGAGGGAAGTCGCACGAAGGATCGCTCACGAGGTTAAAAACCCGTTGACGCCCATCTCGCTTTCCGCACAGCGCCTGAAGCGAAAATTCGCCGCGGCCGCTAATGACGTCGTCTTTGATGAATGCATCAGAACCATTCTCGATTACGTCGATATTATCCGCAATCTTGTCAATGAATTTTCCGCCTACGCCAAGTTCCCATCCGCCCAACCGGGGCCGTGCGACCTGTTAACATTAATCAGGGAGACCACCGATCTGTACACGGAAGAAGACAGCAACATCAAAATTACGATTAACGCTCCCGAATCGGCACCCATGGTAAATCTCGACCGCCGGCAGGTTAAACAGGCGTTGATTAATCTCATTGATAATGCTATTGCTGCCATGAAAGGCGTCGGCGATATTATTATCACGGTTGCCTGTGATGAACTGGCCGGTATGATGCGCCTTGAATTTGCCGATACCGGCCAAGGCGTTCCGGACGAGGAAAAAGCCAACCTGTTTGAGCCCTATTTTTCAACAAAAAAATCCGGCATGGGGCTGGGGCTGGCGATTGTCAGCTCGATTATAACGGACCACGGCGGCAAGATCAGCGTGCAGGATCATTCCCCCACGGGCACCAAATTCATTATCGAACTGCCGTTGTGACGCCATGACAACCATTAACAGAACAAGTATAAGGGGTGTCTCTTAAAAGGCGATTTTTAGAGATGCCTGTAAGAAAGAGCCATGTTTCCATCCGTACTGATCGTTGATGACGAACCATCCATACTCCAGTCTTTTGAAGGGCTGCTGACGGACGAAGGCTTTGAGGTGATGACCGCGTCAAACGGTTATGAAGCGCTGAAAGTCATCGAGCAGTTCACCCCGGACATCGTTCTTCTCGACATCTGGATGCCGGGAATCGACGGCATCGAAACCTTAAAAGAAATCAGGGCCGCTCATCCGCACATTCCGGTTATTATGGTCACGGGACACGGCACCATAGAAACGGCCGTTAACGCGACCAAAATCGGCGCCTTTGATTTTATTGAAAAACCACTATCCATTGACAAGGTCATCGTGGAAATCAATAAAGCACTGAACTTCAGGCGGCTGGAAGAAGAAAACCGGTATCTTCGGACAAAAGCCCTGCAGGAAAACGCCATAGACGGCAACAGCCCGGCCGTCGTCGAGCTGAAAAAACAGATTTCCGCGGCGGGCCCGTCCGATGCCTGGATTTTGATAACCGGCGAAAACGGCTCCGGCAAGGAGATGGCGGCCAAGATGATTCATCTTTTGAGCCCGCGGGCGGAAGAGCAGTTCGTCGATATCAACTGCGCCGCCATACCGGACAATCTGATCGACGAAGATCTGTTCGGCCTTGAAAAAAGCGCCGCTGATAAAACCGCCACCAAGTCCACGGGGAAGATCGAACTGGCCAACAACGGCACCCTGTTCCTGGACGAAATAGGCGACATGAACCTGAACACTCAGGCCAAGCTTTTGCGCGCCCTCCAGGAGCAGAAAGTTCAGCGTATCGGCAGCAGCCGGACGATTTCCGTCAATATCAGGGTCATTGCCGCGACCAACAAGAATCTGGAAAGGGAGATAAAAAAAGGCCGGTTCAGGGAAGATCTTTACTACCGCATCAATGTCATTCCCATCCAGGTGCCGCCCTTGCGACATCGGGTTGAAGACATCCCGGTGCTGATCAATGTCTTCCTGGAAAGGCACGCCCGGCAGAACGCCCTGCAGGTAAAAAAACTCAGCGATAAGGCTTTAGACCTGCTGTGTCATTACCGTTGGCCGGGCAACGTCCGGGAGCTGAAGAACCTCATGGAACGCCTTACCATAATGACGGATTCGAACTTGATCAACGCCGCCGACCTGCCGGCGCCCTATAACCCCGAAAACATCGGTTACGGGGATCTTTCGGAAAATCTTCTTTTTTCCTGCGATACCCTGAAACAGGCCAGGAAGGCGTTTGAAAAAAAATTCATCAAAATGAAGCTGCTTCAAAACAACAGTAACATCACCAAAACAGCCAGAGCCATCGGCGTGGACCGAAGTTATCTCCACCAGAAACTGAAAAAACTGGACAAGGAATGAAACTTAAAGTGGCCGGCGGCGAATTAAAAGGCAAGCCGCTGGCCTCCCTGAAAGGCCGGGGCGTGCGCCCGACGTCAGGTCTGGTGCGTGAAGCCATGTTCGATATACTGTTTTCCCGCGTCCGTAATGCCGTTGTACTCGACCTTTTTGCCGGCACCGGCGCTTTAGGCATAGAATCGTTAAGCCGGGGAGCGGCCCGGGCCGTCTTTGTCGACAACAGCCCTTCAGCGCTAACCGTCATAAAACAGAACATTCAAAACTGCGGCCTGGAATCTGTTGCCGTAACGCTCCGGCAGGACGCGACGCGGAAACTGTCCGGCCTGACCGCCTTTGACGCAGTGTTTGATATCGTTTTCATGGACCCGCCCTATGACCAGGGGGCCGTCAGCAGCGCCCTGGCCGCTCTTGCCGCAACCAGCGTCTTAAAACCCGGCGCCGTGGTGGCGGCGGAGCATTCGCGCCGGGAAGCAATAAACGACACTACCGGCCGATTCAAACTGTTAGACCAGCGAAAATATGGAGATACCCTTGTCTCGTTTCTTGATTATGTGGTAAATTAACGCCGATATTTCCGGTTAGCCGGCATGGCTCCTACCGGAAAACGTCGCTTAAAAAAAAACAACCGGCATCAAAAGGGATGGACTCATAAAAAGTCATAATTGGGATGGCAAAGTAAAAAGTTCAAGATCAAGGCGCGCAAATCCTGAGGAATGCAGCGTACTTAGCAGTACGTGAAATTCCGAAGGAGGCAGCGCAACGCA
>CAYSMV010000365.1:0-2484 GCA_964432245.1 uncultured Desulfobacterales bacterium | reverse complement strand
AGTCCATGATGCCTCGGCCTTTGGAGAAGTTCTCCAGACCGAGTCTCTGGGTTTCTGCCCCCGGGGCGAGGGCGGTATCTTCGCCGAGCAGGGACATTCCGCTCTCGGCGGCAAGCTGCCCATTAATCCTTCCGGCGGCCTGGAATCCAAGGGGCATCCCGTGGGCGCCACCGGCGCCGGCCAGATCACGGAACTGGTCTGGCAGTTGCGGGGTGAGGCCAGCGGTCGGCAGGTGGAAAACGCCCGGATTGCGATGGCGGAGAACGGCGGCGGCAATATCGGCATCGAGGAAGCCTCAATGGTGATTACGATTCTGCAGGCCGATTTTTAAGTTTGAAGTGATTAAGTGATTAAGTGATTATGTGATTATGAGATTAAGTGATTAAGTGGTTGAGTGATTATGGGGTTATGGTTTTAAGGGTATCTCTAAAAATTAGAATTTTGGTTCGAGGTCAAGGCGTGCGAAAATTTTAACCGGAGGAATACATTGAAGTATTCCGAGGATTAAAATTTGAGCGCAACGCCGAAATCGGGCCAAAAGGCAATTTTTAGAGGTGCCCTTAAGAAATTGGGTATGGCGGGAAGTCATTGGTCAAGAGAGTGATTTAAAAGATGAAGAGCGACAGCACCCCGGTTATTATCGGCGTGGGGCAGATCACTGAAAGGGACGTGCCGCCTGAAGCGGCCCGGTCCCCTCTGCGACTCATGCACGATACGGTTCTGGCGGCGGCCGCGGACGCCGGGATTCCGGCTGCCGTTTTGAAAAAAGCCGATCATGTCATGGTGACGACGCTGTTCACGGACGACGGCTTGACTAATCCGGCCGGGTCTCTGGCGGATTGCATCAACGCGGATCAGGCCGTCTGCATCATGTCCGGGTTCGGTGGCACCTCTCCGCAGGCCATGCTGGCGCATGCCGCCGGAGTTATCAATGACGGCCGGGCGCGGCTGGTGGTCCTGGCCGGCGCCGAAGCCCAGCGGACCAAGCTGAATGCCGGCCGGGCCGGTTTGAAATTAAAGTGGGGCGCCGTAAGCAGGCGGGAGCCTCCGGCGCAGTTTTCCACTACGGGTGCGGCGGACGGGGCCAGCGATACCGAGCACGCGCATAGCCTCTCCGTGCCGGCTTATGTCTATCCGTTGTTTGAGAATGCCCTGCGGAAACATTATGAACGGACGCCCGAACAACACTCGCGCCATATCGGCCGTTTGATGAGCCGGTTTTCGGAAGTGGCCGCCGAAAATCCCTGCGCCTGGTTTCAGCAGAAGCGAACGCCCGAAGAAATCATTACTCCTACGGCGACGAATCGCTATACCGCTTTTCCCTATACCAAGCTGATGAACGCCATGTTTCTCGTGAATCAGGCCGCCGCGCTGATCGTGACTTCCGTAGGCGAGGCGGAGAAAATGGGTGTCAGCCGGGACAAGCCGGTTTATATTCATGGATACGCCGAGGCGGCTGATCACTGGCATGTGCTGGCCCGGGAAAATTACTACAGCTCGCCCGCGATTCGCATCATAGCCGATAAAGTATTCTCCGATGCCGGTCTTGCTCTGGATGATATCGATTTTCTGGATCTGTACAGCTGTTTTCCGTCCTCGGTCCAGGTCACCCGGGATATGCTCGGCTTGCGGGAGGATGACGGACGGTATCTGACGGTTACCGGGGGATTGCCCTATTTCGGCGGTCCCGGGAATAATTATGTCATGCATGCCATCGCCCGGATGGTTGAAGCGCTGCGGGAAAACCCCGGCAAAAAAGGTCTGGTTACCGGTAACTCTTTTTACCTGACCAAGCATTGTCTTGCGGTTTACGGCGCGGAGCCGGTCAGCGGCGCCCGCTGGCGCGACGGCCTTTCCGATTGCCAGGCGGCGGTTGATCGGCGCCCTGCCATGGAAGTCGAGGCCCAACCCTCCGGAAATGCCCGGATAGAGACATACACGGTGACATTCGGCCAGGACAACGCGCCGCAAACAGGAATAATCATCGGCAGGACCGAAGAGGGCCGGCGGTTCGGCGCCTATACGCCCGAAGACCCGGACTTATTGAATGCCATGACTATCGAGGATTTCTGCGATGTCAGGGGGATTGTCAGCCAGAAGGGCATGGTCAATACCTTCCAGCCGATTTAGTAGCCGGCCTCGACGGATCGATATGCCCGGGTTCACATCCCGATTTGTAGTTGCAAAACAGGACGGGGCGGTTGTATTATTTCAATTAAAAGAACTAACGTTTGACCCTCGATTTTCCGGACCCTGGACGTTTAGCGCCGACTGAATTGAGAAAAACCAAAAATTCTTAAAATTAAGGGTATCTCTAAAAACTCCAATTTTTAGAGGTGCCCTTAACAAAGGACGATACTGATGCCCAGAACAGGCATGGCCGGCGTGGCCGTGATGCTGCTGCCGATGCAGCAGGCGATCGCCACCGCCATTCAACTCGGTTATGAAGCCTTTGAACTCTCCGGGGAGTTCCCCCAGTGCCTG
>CAYSMV010000364.1:0-6851 GCA_964432245.1 uncultured Desulfobacterales bacterium | reverse complement strand
GGGGAGCCCTTAAAGTCGTTCCGGCCCCGGGGGCGATTGATGCAGGCCTGTTTTCCGGAAGGCGCCGGCGGCATGGTCGCGGTTATCGGAGACAATCTGAAGGCGAACCTTATCCGGCGCGCCATCGCGGGTTTACCCGTCGATGTGGCCAACATCAACTCAGCCTCTCAGGTTGTGATCAGCGGCCGCAGCGGGGCGTTAAAAAAAGCGGGGCCCCTTATTCTTCAGTCAGTCGGCGACCCCCGCTCCATACGATTTGTGCGGCTGAATGTCAGCGCCCCTTTTCACAGCCGTTTTATGGCCGGCATAGAGCATCCATTCAGGGCCTGTCTGGAAGCGGTCAAAGAAAAAATTCATGCTTCCCGGGCGGAAAAGGTCACATCCAATTATACCGGCGATTTTTATCCGGCCGCCAGGCAAGCCGTCGTCGACAACCTTCTTTATCAGATCAGCGGCACCGTGCAGTGGCATCAAAACATGGCCCGTCTCCGCGAAAAAGCGGAAGTCGTTTTTGAAATCGGACCTCAGCGGCCATTGAAACAGTTTTTCAGTTCCCTGTCCGTGGAATGCAGATCCATCACCACTCTGGCGGCGGCGGAAAGAGTCTTCGGCGCCGCGTCGAAAAGGAACGACCATTATGCATCATTATACGTTTGATTCCGGATACTGGGCGCTGATCATCGGCGGGTCCAGCGGGTTCGGGCTGGCCTGCGCCCGGAAACTGTCCAGGCACGGCATGAATCTGTGCATCCTTCACAGGGACAGAAAAGGAGCCATGTCCCGCATTGAACCCCTGTTTGAGGAAATGCGGTCAAACGGGGTCAGGATCGTCACCTTTAATGCCGACGCGATCGCCTCCGCGACAAGGGCCCGCGTGCTTGACCGGCTGGAGGAGCTGCTCACGGGACGGGAAAAAATAAAAATGATATTGCATTCCGTCGCCTTCGGGAACCTGAAGCTGCTCGCTCCCTATCACCCGACGGCTCAATCGGAAGAAACACGGGGCAAGATAGCCCGGCGACTTTCGGTACCCCCGGAACAGGTGACCGGCGCCGTTCAGAGCCTTTTCCGGGAAGGCGCGGACGCGCTGTATCCCCTGGCGGATCCTCCGGAATATTCCGGCGAGATGTTTCTGGACACCGAAGATTTTGCCCGCACGATCCAGGCCATGGGATCAAACATCGTGGAATGGGTGCAGGATCTGAATCACCGGAAACTGTTCGCCGAAGACGCGCGGGTACTGGGTCTCACCAGTGAGGGCAACCGCATCGCCTGGAGAGGCTACGCGGCCGTTTCCGCGGCCAAGGCCGTTCTGGAATCCGTCGCCCGCTCCATGGCGGTTGAGTTCGCGTCCTGCGGCATCCGCTCCAATGTGATTCAGGCCGGCGTCACGGACACGGCCGCTCTGCGGGCGATACCGGGAAGCGATCGGATTTCGGCCCGGGCCCGCCTCCGGAATCCCTTCGGCCGGCTGACGCGGCCCGAAGACGTCGCCGACGTCATCTTTCTTCTCTGCCAGGATGAAGCGGCCTGGATCAACGGCGCCCTGATATGCGTCGACGGTGGAGAAAGGATCGCCTGACTCAAGACCCGAGGAAACCAAGTTGATGAACACAATGAAAAATACTCCGGTCGCGGTCGTGACCGGCGGATCCGGGGGAATCGGCGCAGCCTGCTGCCGATCCCTGGCCGGCTCGGGGTTCAGGGTCGGCATCAATTACCGGGGTAACAGCGAAAAAGCGCTGGCGCTGGTATCGGAACTTGACGGACGGGGGTTTATATTACCGGCGGACATGACCGACACGGACGAAATCGAACGGATGGTGTCGATGCTGCAACGGATCGCCGGCCGCGTGGATGTACTGGTAAACAACGCCGGCATAACCGTCAACAAAACGATGATGGCGATGACCATGGCTGACTTCGACGCCCAGAGAGCCGTAATGAGAGGCGTGTGGCATCTCACCAGACGTGTGCTGCGATACTTTATGATCCGCCAGTCGGGCGGAAGAATCATCAACATCTCCAGCGTTACCGCCTATACCGGCAATCCGGGGCAGATCCCGTATACCATGGAAAAAGGAGCGCTGGACGCGATGACGCGATCGCTCGCCAGAGAAATGGCCGGCAGGAACATTCTGGTCAATTCCGTGGCCCCGGGTTTCATCGATACGGACATGACCCGCGGGCTGCCGGAAGAAATCAAAAACAGAATGATCGAAAACATCCCCCTGGGAAGAATAGGCCTTCCCGAAGAGATAGCGGAGGTAGTGGCTTTCCTGGCTACCCGGGGCGGTTACATCAACGGTTCGGTCATTCATGTCAACGGAGGAAGCTATGCCGGCTGACGGGAAAATAATAAAAAAAGTTCTGGGCGCGATTCCGCAGCTGCCGCCGTTTCGTTTTATTGACGAGATTCTTGAAATAGACGATGGCATCGTCATCTCGGCCTACCGGTTCCGGGAAGACGAGTTTTTCTATGCCGGACATTTTCCGGGCAATCCGGTAACGCCGGGCGTCATCCTGATCGAGACCATGGCCCAGGCCGGCCTTACCGCCCTGGGGATATACCAGCTTGTTAAAAACCTGCTCCCCGGAGAAAACCTTCCCGCGATCACCCCTTTTTTCGTTTTCGCCGACCAGGTTGAATTCTCGTGTATGGTCAAACCCGGGGAGCGGGTGATCATCAGGGGGGAAAGAATATATTTCCGCCGGGGAAACATAAAATCAATGACCAGCATAGTGCGTGAAGACGGCGTTGCCGTCTGCCGCGGCGTGCTGACAGGGACGGGGGTAAATCGTTCATGAAAAACAGGGTCGTGATAACCGGCATCGGCGTCGTCAGTCCCAACGCCAATAATGCTGCGGAGTTTAAAGACGCCCTGCGCGGCGGCCGCTCGGGAATTCAGTTTGTGCCCAGACTGGAGGAATTGAATTTCGGGTGCCGCATCGCGGGCATTCCCCGGAACTTCGACCTCATCATGGAGCGGCAGATCGAAAAAAAAAAGCTGAAGGACACCAGCCACAATATCGGCTATGCCGCCATAGCAGCCCTCGAAGCCTGGGCGGACGCCGGCCTGGAAGTGAATGACGGGAACGGGGAAACGGACTGGGATACCGGCGCCGTCATCGGCTGCGGCATCGGGGACATGGAAACCATCGCCGAACGAATCATCCCCCTGGTGAACGGGGGAAAGGTGCGCCGGATCGGCAGCCGGGTGGTCGAACAGGTAATGAACAGCGGCATCAGCGCCAGAATCGGCGGACTGCTCGGGCTGGGAAACCAGGTGACATCCAATTCCTCCGCCTGCAACACCGGCTGTGAGGCGATTATCGGCGCCATGCTGAGAATCCGCGACGGCCGCGCCAGGCGCATGGTGGCCGGGGGTTCGGAAGCCCCGTCGCCCTACACCTGGGGAGGCTTTGATTCAATGCGGATATTGTCCAGAAAATTCAACGACGCGCCTGAAAAAGGGTCCCGGCCCATGAGCGCCACGGCCTGCGGTTTCGTTCCGGGCGCCGGCGCCGGCGTGCTGATCCTTGAAGAACTGGAGACCGCTCTGGCGCGGGGCGTCGATATTTACGCCGAAATTCTGGGCGGCTACGTGAATTCCGGGGGGCAGCGAGGCGGGGGGTCGATGACGGCGCCGAACGCCGATGGCGTTGTCCGCTGCATCCGGGAAGCGATCCGGGAAGCGGGCATTTCTCCCGATGAGATTGACGCCATCAACGGACACCTCTCCGCCACTTATGCCGATCCCCATGAAATCGACAACTGGTCACGGGCCCTGAAAAGAGGCCCGTCCTATTTTCCGTATATCAACTCCACCAAGTCCCTGATCGGCCATTGCCTGGGCGCCGCCGGCGCCATTGAGACGGTGGGCGCCGTCATCGAGCTCCACGGGGGTTTTCTGCATCCGTCCGTCAACTGCGAGGATCTGCATCCGGAGATCTCGTTGTATTCAGATAAAATTGTTCAAACCTACAAACGTTTTCCCGGCCTGAAAGTGCTGGCCAAGGCCAGTTTCGGATTCGGCGACGTCAACGGTTGCCTGATCCTGAAAAAATGGCAGGGAAAGCACCAGACAGCAAAGGAGGACAAAAATGAGCACCAAAACTGTTTATGATGAATTGATCGGCATTATCGGAGAGTTTGTGACAAACAAGGAGTTGCTGGCCGGAGCCTCATTGGACACGAATATTATCAGGGATCTCAGGGTGAATTCCGCCCGCCTGGTGGATATCATCATCAAGGTGGAAGACACCTTCTCCATAGAGATCAATGATGATGACGCCGATTCCATCAAAACCATCGGCGACGCGGTAAACGTCGTGCGCCGGAAAATGGCCGCCGTCGGGATTGAGGCATGAACCGGCGCGATACTGTCCGGCTGCGTCTTCAATATCTTTCGGGACGGACGGCTATCTGGATAACCGCGCCGCTGATCGTGCTGCTCATTAAGCTGATCGGCTATCGCGTCCGCAATCTGAAAAAGTTCAGAGAGGATATCGGCGTTCTGTTTAAGGAACACCCCGGCCCATGGATCATATGCGCCAACCATCTGACTTTGATCGATTCGGTAATTCTGGCATATGCCATGTTCCCGGCCTCTCGATACATGATCACGTACAGACTGCTTCCGTGGAATCTTCCGGAAAAAAGGAATTTCCAGCGCAACGTCATGGTCGGCCTGCTCTGCTACCTGTTGAAGTGCGTCCCGGTCGTCCGGGGAGGGAGCCGGGAATCGGTCAAAGGCTGCCTGGAGAAATGCGACTGTCTTCTGGAGCGGGGGGAAAACGTCATGGTCTTCCCGGAAGGGACGCGCTCCCGCAGCGGCCGAATCAATACCATCAGTTTCTCCTACGGTCCGGGCAGGCTGGCTTATAATCACCCGGGCAGCCGCGTGATGTGCATCTATCTGCGCGGAGAAAGGCAGAAGACCTTCAGCAACATCCCGGCCCCGAATGAGAGATTTTTCATCTCTGTGGAAACCTGCGATGCCGTTTGCGGCCTGTCCGGTCTCCGGGCCCACCGGGAGCGCTCCCGGCAGATTATCGAAAAACTCGCCCGGATGGAGGTGGCTTACCTGAATGTCCGTGGGCAATGACATCGTCGACTTATCGTCTCCTTACGTGTGCGGGAAAAGCCGGGACCGGAAATTCCTCCGTCGGGTTCTGGTCCCGGAAGAGCAGGAGATTGTCTTAAACTCCTCTGTACCGGACGACCTGCTCCAGGTTTACTGGGCGGCCAAGGAAACGGCATATAAAGCAACCGCCAGGACAAACCCGGGCGTTTCTTCCGCCCCGCGCCGGTACCGCGTTTTGCTTGAACCCCCGTTAGACGCGAGGGGAATCCGGGGTCATGTCAGGACGCCGGCAAGCGATGTCTTTATCACGGTCAGTCGACAGAAGGAATTTATTCACTGCCTGGGCGTAACGCCTTGTCAGCTTGAGAAAACGATTGCCTTCGGGATCGAAGCGATAGACGGCCGCGCACCCATTGATTTCCACGGGTCTTCCGATAACGCCTCCTGCCTGGCGCGGACGTTCGCAAAGGAAAAGATCGCTCTGGTTTTTTCAATCCGGGAGGAGAGTATAGCGATCATAAAAACAAAAAACCCGAACGGCGCATCTTTTCCGGAGGTCTATGTGGACATGAAAAAGACGGACATCGGCCTCAGCCTTAGTCACGACGGCCGCTTTATCGCCTTTGCCATAGGAGGGGTCAAGTCCGCTTTTAGCTTTTATTGATGCAGATGAAACGACGAACCCTCTTACCCTTCATGAATGCCACCCACCTCATCATCAGACGCTACCATAAATTTTCTATATGCTTTTACCTACGCGTTCTTATGGATGAAAACAGGCATGAATAAGTTAAGGCCGCCCCCCTATGGTATCCAGCGATGTTCCTTATACCACTCGATGGTGCTGCGCAGCCCCATCACCGCGTCGGGCCATTTCCACTCCATGCCCAGATCGCTCAGACGGCTGACATCGTAGTAGTTGTCACCCGTCATATAGCCGACCCACTCCGGATCCAGACGCAAATTCAGAGCCTCGGCCAGACCGCGCTCTTTTTTTAGATTTTCCCAGCGTCTTCGCAGAGCATTGTTGAGCACGCCAAAGAGCGTCCCGGGAAGTATAGTCAGCAGTGATCCCGCCGCGGATGCCAGCACTCCGGAAAACGGTATCCAGGGTTTGCCTTCGATCCCCAGTGGATCGGCCAGCGCCCGTAAAAAAGCCGATCCTTCCAGGGGGTTCGGGTCGGCCACATTGTAGGCGTGTCCAACGGCTTTTTCGCTTTTTGCCACCAGCCGCGCCGCCCGGCCGACATCATCGATATGCACGTGACTGGAATAAGGTCCGCTTCGCAGGGATACCAGCCGGGATCGGCCCATGCTCTCCTTAAAGACGCTCATGGCGGCTATAAACATAGCGTGGCCGTATCGGGCACGGGGACCGTAGATAAGGGTGGGCCGTATCGAAGCGACGGGCAGGCCGTATTTCCGGTGATATTCAAAGGCGGCCACTTCTCCCAGGTACTTGCTTTTTTCATAATGGTTGCGGGGCTGCCTGGGATCATCTTCCCGACAGGGGCAGCGTTTTGGTTTGCCGTACACGCCCACGGTGGCCACGTGCAGAAATTTTTCCAGGTTCGGCGCCTGTCGCAGCACGGCTTCGCACATGTTTCGCGTGCCCTGGTGGTTCACTTTCTCCAGTTGATCCGGTGGGGCCGCCAGGTCGAAAAGGCCGGCCACATGAATGACCGCGTCCATTCCTTTAACGGCTTTTCCCAGGGATTCGACATCGGAAAGATCGGCCGGAACGATTTCAACCCTTCGGGAGTC
>CAYSMV010000363.1:0-4001 GCA_964432245.1 uncultured Desulfobacterales bacterium | reverse complement strand
GTGGCTGTAAGTGACGTCCACGGAAAAGCGGGTTTCTCCTTTTTGCCAGATGCCGTCGGCGCCCCGGGTCCAGCCCGCCTGTTCCATGTAAGACTCGACTTTTTCAAGATCGAATCGCCGGGCCCTGATGTCCGGGTTGGTATACTGCCCGTAACCCACGAATCCTTGTTCCAGCCGGAAATAGTCGCCCCTCAGGACCGTTTCGATTATTTTTTCGATATTCATGGCATGGGCAAAGGCGTAACGGACGTTTTTATCGGCCAGGATGGGATTGTCCTGGTTCAGCCACAGGCCGGAGGCGGATCGCTGGGTGTCGTTGAAGAACCAGATTTTATGGACATAGCCGTTTTTAACCACGGGCGTTCTGGTCTTATCATACCAGAAGTCCGGGGCGGTGACGCCGAAGACATCGGTTTCGGCTTTTTTGAAATACTCCCACAACATGCTGTAATCCCGGACAACCGTGTAGACGACCCGGTCCACGTTGAACCGGTTTTGAAAATAGCGCAGGTCCTTTCCCCACCACTCTTTTTTTCTGGAAAATTCGACATATTTGCCTTTTTCAAAATCCGTTATCTGGTATGGCCCGGTATTGGGAACGATTTTCCAATTGTAATCCTGTGTGAAGTTTTCATCCGGTTTCTCGTAGAAATGGGTCGGCGTCGGGGAAAGGGCTATCCTGAGGTGGAGATCGGGCTGGGCCTTGGTGGCCACGACCGCCAGGGTGTGGTCGTCAAAAACAATGACCCGGTCGATTTCTTTGGTATAGTAGTCGTTGTACCAGGGCGCGACGATGTGCTTGGAGCGCATGAATTCAAGCGTGTAGGCGAAATCATGAGCGGTCACCGGAACATAGTCCGACCAGCGGGCCCCGGGGTTGAGTTTGAAGTACATGGTTTTTTTATCGTCGCCGAAAGCCCAGTGGGTGGCGATTTCGGGAATAATATTTTCGGTATTGGGGTGGACCGAGATCAGGGAAAGCTGGTTGTCGAGGATGGCGCTGCGGAAGCTGCTGTTGGAATCAGGGCCCACTACCCTGAAAGTTAAGGGAAAGCTGGTGATGGCCAGGCGCAGGACGCCGCCCTTGACGGCCTCCGGCGAAGCGTAAACAGGATCGCTTTCATTGGTCAGCCATTTTATGTTTTCCGGCAAACCGGCTTCGGAATATGGCGCCCGGAAAGGGGGATAAACGGTCAGCAGCGGCTCCGTTTTTTCCTGTTCTTTATCCTTACCCGATGAGCAGGCGCAAACCAGCGTTATCGACAGCGCCAGCAACAAGAGCAAAAGAGGTTTAGCGTGTTTCATCTCAAGCCGTTCCTTTCGACCTTCATTTTCTTTGTGTTTGTTTTATCCCGAATACCCGGGAATATTTTTCTCGCGACGGATCGTTTTTTTAGTTCATTAAACGGCGTCGTCGACTATTCATATACCGTATGCATCCTGGGGTCAAAGGCTTCCCGCACCGCTTCGCCGATGAAGGTCACCAGGGTCAGGGTGACGATCATGGCCGCCACCACGGAACAGACGATCCACCAGGCGCTCAGGTTGGCCCAGCCCTGGTGGAGCAGTTCCCCCCAGCTGGGCGTGGGAGAAGGCAGCCCGAATCCCAGATAATCAAGGGAGGTCAGGGCGATGATGCCCTCGGCCACGGAAAAGGGGGCGAAAGTGACGATAATGGAAACCGTGTTGGGAATAATATGAGAAAAGATAATCCTGGCGTCGGACGCGCCCAGGGAACGGGCGGCCAGCACATATTCCCGCTCTTTTTCCTTGTAGGTCACGGTTCTCATGATCCAGGTCCGGGAGGCCCAGCCGAAAACAACCATGATGATCAGCAGAATAAGAAAATTGGGCACGACCAGCGAGGAGATGATGATGATCACATAAAGCAGCGGCATATTGCTCCATATCTCGATGACCCGCTGGACGAGAAGATCGAATTTTCCGCCCCAGTAGCCCATGGCGCTGCCCATGGTCACCCCGATGGTATAGGTAACCGCCAGCAGGGCAAAGGAAAAAAACACGGCTATTCTGAACCCGTAAACCAGGCGGGCCAGGACGTCCCGGCCGGAAGTATCGGTTCCCAGATAATGCTTTCCGGCCAGCGAGGGCGGAGACGGCGGGTATTGGCCCGCGGTAAAATCGTTTTCATAAGGGTTATAAGGAACGGGCGGCATCAGGACCCAGTTGCCCGATGCTTCCGCCTTGAATTTTTCGGCCAGTTTTCTGTAGTTGGTCTCATACGCATAGTCCAGGCCGAAGACGGTCCCGGGGATGATATCGCCGTAGGCGGGGAAATAGTTCCTGCCTTCGTAGCGGACGATGATGGCCCGGTTGCTGATCAGAAGTTCGGCCAGCAGCGATAACAGGACCAGGGCGCAAAACAGGAGCAGAGACCAGTAACCCCGGCGGATGGATTTAAACCGTCTGATTTTTTTTATAGTCAGCGGAGAGATCGTGGTCATTGAAAACGCACCCTCGGGTCGACCATGGCGACGCATATGTCCGATAAAATATTGCCGATCATGAAGAGCAGCGAGGAGATGACCAGGATGCCCATGACCACGGGATAGTCGCGTTCCAGAACCGACTCATAGCCGAGCAGGCCCATGCCGTTGATATTAAACACGCTTTCGATGAGAAAGGAACCGGTCAGGATGATCGAGATATTGTTGCCGAAACTGGTGGCAATGGGGATCAGGCTGTTTCTCAGGGCATGACCGAAAACCGCTTTCTTGAAGGACAATCCCTTGGCGATGGCGGTGCGTACGTAATCGGCGGCGAGGTTATCCATGAGCGTGTTTTTCATTAAGAATGTCATGACGGCAAAGGAACCGACCACATAGGCGGTCAGGGGCAGGATCGTATGCCTGGTGATATCAAGGATTTTCCCCGCCGGGGACAAAGATTTGAAATCATAACCCGCCATCCCGCCCAGCGGCAGAACGTCCCAGCGGGAAGCAAACAGCAGCAGCAGCAGAATGCCCAGCACCCATCCGGGAATCGCGTACCCGGTGAACACGGCAATTGATGAAAGGTTATCAAAGCCGCTTTTGTGACGGATGGCCTTGGCCATGCCCAGAGGTATGCAGACGCCGTAAATCAACACCATGGACAGGATTCCGAAATAGAGCGAGATGGGGATGCGTTTTCTGATCATGTCCCAGACCGGGTCGTAATATCTCGTGGAGGTGCCCAGGTCGCCGGTTATAAGTTTTCCGAGCCATTGAAAATAGGCTGTCAGCGCCGGTTTATCAAAGCCGTAATACTGTTTCAGATAACGGATCTGTTCTTCCGAGAGCGGCTGGCTGCTGTTTTTCTGACCCGGGGCGCCTGTCATGCTTTGCATCCGGTAGGATTCGGCGATCATGCGTTCCACCGGCCCTCCGGGGACAAAGCGGGTGACGCAGAAAACCAGGATGGTGATCCCGAGAAAAGTCGGAATAACAAGAAACAATCGTCTGATAAAATAAGCGGTCATGACGCTGGTTTTTAAATTTTTCTAAAACGATTTGGCATCGTTCCCCAAGGATTTTTTACGAAGCCATCATATTTATTACATGCTGTTTTTGTAACGCAAATCGGGTAAACATACAAGAAAGAACTGGCAAGAGAACAAGGGGAAGCGGATCGACTTATGAAACAAAAAGGGCAACGGTTGAAGCCTTCGCCCTTTTTGACATAATCCTGGGGAAAAAGATTAGCGTTTGGAAAACTGATAGCGGGCCCGGGGACCGCGCTGGCCGTATTTTTTGCGTTCTTTTATGCGGGCGTCGCGTTTTAACATTCCGGCTGTTTTCAGCGGCTGTCGCAGGTCCGTCTGGAACAGGGTCAGGGCCTTGCTGATGCCGAGTCTGGCGGCTCCGGCCTGACCGTTCATACCGCCGCCGATGACTTTGATGTCGATGTCAAATTTGCCGTTCGATTCCGTGAGCGACAGCGGGGCACGGAGAAAACGCTGAATCGAAAGGGTGGTGAAATAATCGTCGGCGTTTCTGCCG
>CAYSMV010000362.1:0-3239 GCA_964432245.1 uncultured Desulfobacterales bacterium | reverse complement strand
TCCGTTGCAGAGCGGGGTTTCTCCGGGGCTGAATTTGACCGGGAGATTGTACGGTTTATCCGGGATGGCACCATGGCTTTTTACGGTGTCAATGAGGATTTAGGGTCCGCCTCTTTTTTTGCCAGCGCCGAAGCGGGAAAAATCGTCACTTCCCTGGATTTGGCCGTCAGGTAAACGTTTTTTTCTTTTTTTTCAGCGATATTGGAAAGATAGCCGCTCAGGATCGCCTTGTGAAACTTTTCGTAAAATCCGTCCGGATCTTTATTCCGGTCGACCCGTCGGCCCGCTGGGCGAACCAGCCGTTGCTCGGCAACGATTTTCTTCAACTGGTCATGGACGTCCCGCCATTCCCTGACACGGACAAGCGAGAGATGATTGTCGCGGCAGAAGGATTTCAGGCTTTCCGCGTTTCTTTGTCTGATTTCGTCCCAGATGTTCAGCAGGGCCATGAAATCAGAGGGCGGGGCGGAACAATCGACCGGCTTGGTTTCGGCTTTTTTTTCTCCGTCCGGCGGCGTTTCACGCGGGTCCTGAATGCTCAGGGCCGCGGCGATAACGAGGGCCGCTTCCAGGCATCCGGATCGTCCGGCTTCTATCAATATCCGCGACAGTCTGGGATCAGCCGGAATTTTCGCCATCAGCAGGCCGGTCTTTGTCAGTTGATAGCGGTCGGCCGGAGATCGCCCGCGTCTTTCGGCGGAGGCAATGGCGCCCAGCTCATGAAGCACTTCAAATCCGTCGGCAATGCTTTTCTCCATGGGCGGGTCTACAAAGGGGAACCGGCGGACGTCCCCCAGGTTCAGGGACATCATGCGCAGGATGACTTCCGCCAGGTTGGCGCGCAGAATTTCCGGGGGCGTAAACAGGTGCCTTTTTAAAAAATCTTTTTCCGGGTACAGCCGGACGCAGACGCCGTCGCTGACCCGGCCGCATCTTCCCTGGCGCTGCCGGGCGCTGCTCTGCGAAATCTTGCGGACGGCCAGGGAGGTCACGCGGGTGCGGGGGTTGTAATAGGGGATGCGGGCCAGGCCGGTGTCGACGACATAGCGGATGCCGGGAACGGTCAGCGAAGTTTCGGCGATGTTGGTGGCCACGACGACTTTTCTGCCCCGCCTTTTTTTGAATACGCTTTCCTGGCGCTCGGGCGGGATCTGGGCGTACAACGGCAGCACCGTCAGCGAGGCGTGTTTCCGGCCGGTGAGAATTCGGCAGGTTTCGCGTATGTCCCGGGCCGTCGGCATGAACACCAGAACATCTCCGGTGGCCTCGTCGGCGATGACGCGTTCCACCGCCGCTACCGCCAGGTCGACGCAGGAGGCCGCGTCGCCGTCGCCGGTTGCGGACGATTTTTTTGCCGGCGGCGGTTGATACTGAACCGTCACGGGGTACAGGGCGCCGGAAACATCTATTACCGGCGCGTTCTCAAAGGCGGCGGAGAACTTCTGCGTGTCGATCGTGGCCGAAGTGATAACCACTTTCAAATCCGGCCGCCGCGGCAGAATGGTTTTTATGAGGCCCAGGATAAAGTCGATGTTGAGGCTTCTTTCATGGGCCTCGTCAATGACCAGCGCGTCGTATTCATTGAGGTGCGGGTCATGCTGGGCCTCGCTCAGCAGAATGCCGTCGGTCATGATCTTGATCAGCGTGTTTTCCGCGGTTTTATCCGAAAAGCGGATCTTGTAGCCCACGGCCGTGCCGACAGGGTACCCGAGCTCCTCAGAAACGCGGCGGGCGATGGTAATCGCGGCGATACGCCTGGGCTGGGTACAGCCGATTCGCCCGTCTCTTCCCAGTCCTGCCGCCACGCACATACCGGGGATCTGGGTGGTTTTGCCGGAACCGGTGGCGCCGGAAACAATGACGACCGGGTTGGCCTTCAGAGCCGCGATGATTTCCTCCCGTTTGGCGGAAATCGGCAAACCGGTGTTGACGGGAACCGGTGGAAAATCAGCATACCGCCTGATTTTGATTTCCGCTGATTTTTCCAGGCGGAGCGCCACACCGGCCAGCGTGCTTTCCAGTTTTCCCGCGGGGAGTCGCCCGCCACGGCTTTGAAGGTCGTCAATCCGGCGGCGGGCATAGTTTCTGTCCACCCGCAGGGCTTTCGGGATCAGGCGCCGGACCCGGCTTATAGCTTTTGAAAATTCATCGGGCGTCATGAAAGAATTTTTACCATACCGTTCACCGGCCTGCAAGATCGCACGGATTGACATCCCGGGGGCGGCATATTATTGTCATAAGAATGTTTTTTGGACACCCGTGGCCTGAAAGGGTTCGGGGGCCGGGTGGGGAAAAAGCCGGGCCCTCGCCTCGCCAGCTTCCCGAGGTTTTTATTGAATTGAGACAAAAGGGCAACTTTAAAAATTGCCTTTTGGCCCGATGTCGGCGTTGTGCTTAAATTTTAATCCTCGAAATACTTCAATGTATTCCTCCGGTTAAAATTTTCGCGCGCCTTGACCTCGAACCAAAATTCTAATTTTTAGAGATACCCAAAACTCATGGAATAAGGACAAACATGAAAAATCCTTTTGTCCTGCAAGACGCCTTCAAGCGTTTTACCGAAGACCAGGACAAGACCCTTACCCCGGCGGAAACGGTCGCCAATTTTTTCAAGCGGGCCGCCGCCGCCGGCATGGATATCCTGCGGGAAACCCGGCGGATAGACAGGGGCAGGCTGGGCATCCCTGTTTTTCTCAGCGTCTGCGGCCGTGACGCCCGAATCATGACCGGCGCGGCCAGGCAGATGGGAAAAGGCGCCACGCCGGTTCAGGCCGAAGCCAGCGCCATCATGGAACTGGTGGAGAGATTCAGCTTTTACGGTTTTGCCTCTAATCCGGGCAATTTCAAGGTTGACCGCATGACCGGCCTGAAAGAACGGGCCATTGACTTCGGGGTGCTGGCAAAATCTGTCCACGACGCGTCGGCCAGCGTCGAGGCCGCGCGGCGGTTTTTTTCGGATCTGCCAGTGCGCTGGACGGCGGCCTGGAACCTGACCAGAGGGGAACGGGTACTGTTGCCGTTCGACTGGTTTTTCGCTATTAACCAGTTCAACGGCGCCTGCGCCGGCAACTGCAACGAAGAAGCCCTCTGCCAGGGGATCTGCGAGGTCGTCGAACGCCACGTCTGCTGCGATATCGGCCGGCACCGGATCAGCCCGCCGGCCCTCAGGCCGGAGTCCGCGGATCACCCGGCCGTGGCGGAGATGATCGGCCGTTATAGAAAGGCCGGCATCCGGATTT
>CAYSMV010000361.1:0-2877 GCA_964432245.1 uncultured Desulfobacterales bacterium | reverse complement strand
GTTTTGATACTGTCCCGCCATCCTTCCAGGGATGAGAGCACGGTCACGGGTTTTGTGAAATCCAGAACCAGGGATTTGTGGACAAAGTCATATATCCGGCTGCGGACGATTTGACTTTTTTTGATATAGCCGGGCATGGCACCGGCTTCAGGGAGATTTTCCGCCTTCAGGACGCCTTCTTTCAGGACCAGGTTGTCGATGTCTGAAAAGGAATCCGTATAGATGGTGGCCGCCAGCCAGGAGACAAAATTTCCGGTACGGGTGGCCGCCCGGCAGGTCAGATCGCAGGAAAAAGAAAAAATCCGGCCGTTTTTCACGGCCGACACCTCATTCCATCCGGGAAGATTGAAAAAGGCTTCGGACGCGCGGCCGGTTCCATTACAGCCGTAAATTACCTGGGGATCAAAATTCAGCCACTGCTCTTTTGACACGGGAATAGCGGCACCGTTTTGATCAACGGCATGTGAAATTCCGCCCGCGGCCCGGATCATTTCATTCTGAAAGGAATCGGCGCCGGGCGTGACGGCGGTTTTTTCTCCCATCAGGCGGATGACTCGCTGCTTTTTGTTCTCGGGGATCAGGGCGGTTTTCCGGTCGATCAGTTCAAGATCCGCTCTGATGGCGGCAACGATGGCTTCGGCTTTTTCTTTTTTATTGAAAATAAGCCCGAGGCGGTGAATCGTCTCCAGGCTGTCGGCTATGGTGTTGATCTTATAATAGATGACCGGGCAGGGGCTGTCCGAGAACCGGTCTTTTATCGCCTGGTGTATATCCGAAATGAAGATGATGTCCGGATCGAGCGCGGCAATAATATCGGCGTCCGGATGAGCGAAACCGCCGACAATCACTATGCCGGTGTTGTCGGAAGTTGAATCGGCGTCGTGACAGGTTATGCCTTTTAATGTTTTCCCGGCTTCAAGGGCGCGGATGATTTCCGTTATCGACGGCACCAGGCTGACGGCGCGCCGGGGAGGGCGATCGAGGGTAACCGGCCGGCCGGACGCGTCCGTGATCGTCAGCGGAAAGCAGTGTCCCGGCCCCGGCAGGATCAACAGACAGGCGACGGCAATGATGATGACCGGCAATCCGGTCTTGTGTTTGATCATGGTTTTATCCTCCAACCCGCCGGTTATTTGCACAGCCGGAGATGGCGGCGTTTTCCAGGCGGTTCCTGCCTGCGGGCATAAGCGGCGAAAACACAGACAAACCGCTGCATTCCCCTGGCGGTCAGTTTCCACCAGGCGTCCATGACGTCAAAATGTTCCTGCCCGCAGGAGACGATCTCGACGCCGTCCGCCTTATAGTATTGCCGGATTTCCATGGCCAGCTCCGGCTCCTTTTCGACCGGAAAGTTTTTTTCCATGACATAGGCGATTACCCCGGTCCTCATGATTGATGCCTCCTTCCTGTTTGATCCGGGCCCGGGCAAAAAAAAACCGGACCGAAAATTGTTTCGATCCGGGATTTCCCTTTTTTATCCATAGATCATGTCCGCCCTGCTGCCACGGCAGGCGCCACTTTCTTGTCCGGGCAGGTCTTCTGACTTTCCCGCCCTTTCAGCGGCCTTCCCATTCATGTTCGAACAGTGACGCGCAACGGCTGAAAGGGCTTCCTTTTCCGGATCAAACCGGGAAAGGAGGGATCACAGCGGCGGGCCCGTCTCCGGTTTTCACGGAGTTCCCTTTTATTCTCGCGGGAGAGACCCGAACAAGCGTTCTGCCATCTCTAAAACAGATGGCCGGATTTTGTCAAGTGATTTCTCGAAATCGGAAATCGGGGGACAGTCGGAAATGGAAATCGGGGGGAAATCGGGGGACAGTATATTGATTTTTTGTTCCGCAGGCGTGAATTCGAATTATCATCTCTGAAATTAAAATACTGTATACTGGTTTCCCGGTTTTTTTAATTGTGCCATACTATTCTTGCCTGCTCCCGTTTGACGATGTGATCGACTTTCCCTTTTGGATAACCCAGGGTCAGAGAAGTCATGATCTTAAAGGGCTCGGTGATGCCAAGACTCTTCCTGAGTTTTGGATATCCCTGCAGGCCGTCGATCAGGCTGACCCAGCAGGTCCCCAGGCCCAGGGAGTGCGCGGCCAGGACCATGTTCTGTCCGCAGATGCCGGTGTCCAGCTTGATGGAACCGATGCCCCGTTTGTCCGCCAGCAGGATGATCAGCACCGGGGCGTGGAAAAAGGTATGGTAGTCGGGATCGCTGACAATGGCGTTGATGCCGCCGCGGGCGCGGGGGTCGAGTTCGTTGGGCCCCCGGAGGGTCATCAGCAGCCGGGTCAGAACTTTTTGCCAGAGTTTTAATGTCGCCGTTTTGTCTCCCGGGACTTTTTTGTCGATCCATGGCCGGGGCATGGTGGCGCGCATGACAATTCGGCAGAATTTTTTGCACTTGTCGTCGATTTCATCAATCAACTCTCTGTTCCGGATGACGATAAATTTCCAGGGTTGATTGTTGCCGGCCGATGGCGCGAAACGGCCCGCCTCGACAACACGGTGGACAAGTTCAAGGGGTACGGGCTTGTCCTTGTAGAGCCGTGTGCTGCGGCGGTTGTAAATGACCTTTTCCGTTTCGGTCAGCTCCGGTTCGCAGGCCTGGTAACTCTCCCGGCCGGGAATCGGCAGCGGCCATGTTTTGCTTCCGGTAAACAGGTGACTGTTTTTCCAGAAGCCGACGGGAACACGGTATTCTCCTTCAATGGTGATGGCCTCCTGGGGACAGACCGACATGCAGTTCTGGCAGGTGATGCAGCGAAAATGGTCGTAGCGGTCATTTGGGGCCGCTTTTTTGTTTTCGGTTAACATCAGCAATTGAATCGGGCAGGAGCGAACGCATCTGCCGCATCCCGTGCATTTTTCCTCGTC
>CAYSMV010000360.1:0-7896 GCA_964432245.1 uncultured Desulfobacterales bacterium | reverse complement strand
CTTCGAAGAAAACATCATTGGGCACGTTACGGCCCACGTCCCGCAGCCTGTAGCCGCTGGCCTCAAGAACCGCGGCCACGATATTTTTCCCCAGGTCATGAACATCGCCGTCTACCACCCCGATGACGATCCGGCCCGCCTGCTCGCTGTCCGCCGCCGGGAAACGCTCCTTTAAAAAAGCGGTCCCGCGGCGATAAGCGTCAATAGCCAGCAGAAAATCGGGAATGGCATATTCCCCCTGCTTGAACTTTTTCCTGGCGCTCTCAATTCCCCGGTTCAAAGCGGCCAGCACCTCATCAGCCGAAATGTTGTCGCAAATCGCCGGCAGGGTATTCGCTACTCCCTCAATATCGCAAGTCAGCACATTATTTTCAATCTGCTGAAGAAAGGATTCGTTACCCATGATTATTTTCTCCCGTATTTTCTGGCCGCCTCGATCAAGGCAAAAGCGTTGGTTAAACTTATATTGGGCGGGTATTCGCATCCCGGCGCCAGGACGAACCCGCCGCCCGGGGCCAGCACATCAATCTGACGCCGTGCCTCTTCCATCACCTGCCTGGGCGTTCCACGCACCAGCAGCGGCGTCGACACGTACCCCATCAGCGTGGTCTGATCGCCATAGCGTTGTTTCATGTCCCGCGGCGTTTCGCAATCATCCGGCAGATCAGCAAAACTGATAATCTTTGCTTCCGTGAACCGGAGCATGGCGTCAAAATAAGGCGCATCGCCACAGTTATGAAGGGCCACGATGCAACCCCTGTCCCTTATCGCCCGGCAGATCTCCCGGGCAAACGGGCCCTCGATATCCTCCCAGACCGATTTTGGCAGACCGCTCCTTGACGCGAACAGAACATCGATAGCGACGGCCGGCACCCCGGTATCACACTGGGCATTAACAAAATCAATCAACACCCCGGTAATAGTTTCACAGGCGGCTTTAACCTGTCCGGGATACCGCAGGCAATCCTTAAACAAATGCTCCGCGCCGCGCATCATGCTCAATACCCCCAGAGGGCTGAAAACAAACCCGGACACGATGGAGCGAAATCCGACTGTTTTTACCATGATGCGGCACAATCGGACGAATTCATTCATGCGGCGGGCTTCCGAAAACCGGATCGGCTTTAAGCGTTCATAATCGTCATGACCGTTCAGCGCCGGAATATCGTAATCCGGATGCGGCGTCGTATGATCGGGATATCTCATGGCCTGCCCGAAATCCGCCGCTTCCACCGACAGGTCGAGCATGAGGATCACGGCGTCTCCGCCGACGAACTCAAAACCGTCCAGAAACACCCGGGCGGCCTTTTCTCCATCCAGGGAGAAATCCGGGAAACTAATCCCCGATATCTGGCGGGCGCCGGCGCATAAGATCGGCGAAACCGGCACCCGGTCGGGCTCCTTGTGACAAAACGCCGTCAGTATCCGCTCCATCGTGGACAGCTCCTGAAAACGACCACGCAGGCCGGCCATTCCGGCCAGCATATTCAGAAGCGGTTCCGGTACCAGGCCTACCGGAGGCACCTGGCGGTTTTTGATATGCCTTAAAATGATCTGCCAATTCATTTCCGCCCCTTTTCCCATGTTGATCCGCAATCAGGCATTTGATCAGAAGAAGCCTTTTGTCTCCCCGCAAAATATGTTTATATTATGTTATAAACACCATTTTAGTCAAACTGTTCCAGTTTGTCTGTTTTTCGCTTTTATTTTCACTTGCGTTTATGTATAGTGTTCTCAAATTTGGGGGGAATTAAAGGCGGTTTAAAGACTATCGCCTTCCCAGGGATTTGTCAGGCCTGATCACATGGTTTCCGCGTTATTAGGCGTGAAAATTATTGTTCAGTCGCGAAAAGGCCGCATCAGCTGTCACAAAAAAGTGATGACATGGATTCACCCGTTACCGGATCGTTTAATACGGCAGTCCGGCATATATATGCCGGACTGCCCCATGCGACTTCACCGAAATATGCCTCGGACAAACAGGGGGAAAAAACGGAACCCGACATGAGACAAGACGAGTTAGAAAGAACCATTGCCGCATCCGATGATTTCATCGAGAAAAACTGCGCCCTGAAAGCCTCAGACGAAAACTGGTTCCGGGCTCTGGTGGAATATTCGACCGACCATATATTTATGCTGAACAAAGAGGGCGAGTATTTGTTCAGCAACAACCGCACGGAAAAATGCCAAGCTTTCCGGGATAACACGCTGATCGGCAAAAAACTGGAAGAAGTTCACCCCAAAGATCTATCCATACGTTATAGCCGGGTCGTCACCAGTGTCTTTAATTACGGCAATGTCACTTCCTTTGAATATGAACTGGAAAAAACCGACGGTCCGCATTTTTATATAGAGACGCTTTATCCGATATATAAAGAAGGAGCGCCTTGGGCGGTGGGAGGAATTTGCCGGGACATTACCACCCGCAAAAGATATGAGAAAGAATTACAGAATAAAACAAATGAGCTTGAAAAAGCATTAAAAGAATTACACCAGACCCAGCGCCGGATTGTCGATCAGGAACGCCAGCGGGCTTTATCTCAGATGGCCAGCGGCATTGCCCACGATTTCAATAATGCGCTGACCTCGATTCAAGGGTTTTCAGATCTTTTGCTCCAGACGCCGGAAAAAATGAGCGATGCGGCAACCGTCAAGAAGTATATCACCCTCATCAACGACTCGGCCAGGAGTGCCGCTCAAGTCGTCAGGCGGCTTCGCAAATTTTATCGCCCCAGCGACGATGAGATAGTCGGACCGGTTGATATAAACAACCTGATTGAAGAAGCCATCGCCTTAACGGAACCTGTCTGGAAAAGCAACGCCCAGACCAGAGGCGCTTTTATAAATATCAAAAAAAAACTGGATGATCACGTCGTGATAAACGGAAATCGCACCGAGTTGCATGAAGCCATCACCAATTTGATATTCAACGCGGTAGATGCCATGCCGAAAGGTGGAACCCTGGGATTTTTTACCAAACGGGAAGACGATTGGATAACAATAGAAATCAACGACAACGGTATCGGCATGGACGAGACGGTTCGCGAACAATGTCTGAGCCCTTTTTATACCACAAAAGGCGAGGCTGGCAGCGGCCTCGGGCTGGCTACGGTACAAGGGGTCATCACCCGGCACCGGGGAGAGATCAGCATTCACAGTAAACCCGGTCGCGGAACAAGTTTTACCCTGCGTTTGCCCGCAGCCGCCCGGACAAAGCCAACCGCTGTCACCGCTGAACCGCTGGAAAATGATCTGCCTTCATTAAAAATTCTGCTGGTGGACGACGATGAAAATCAACGAGTCCTGCTAAAGGCTTTTCTGCGAAAAGACAACCACCGGACGGAAACGGCGGCCAACGGTGTAGACGGGATGAAAAAATTCAACAGCAACTGGTACGACCTGATCATTACCGACCGTGCCATGCCGGAATTAAATGGCGACGACCTGGCCCGGAACATAAAAAAGGTCGCCCCGGGAAAACCGGTTATCATGCTCACCGGGTTCGGAGATATAATGGACGAAGACAAAAAAACGCCTGGAATCGCAGACCTGATCATATCCAAGCCCGTTTCATTGGAGGGGCTGCGTAAAGCCATAAAACAAGTACTTTCAAAAAGAAGACCGGAAGAAGAGTAAAGACAATATGGTGACGATTCTGATTATCGATGACGAACCTTCAATTTGCATGCTCCTGTCTGAGACCATGTCCGGTGAAGGATGGAAGCCCGTGTGCGCCAGCACCCTGACAGAAGCGCATAAAATCATTATGAACGAAGAAATTGACCTGGTGCTTCTGGATATCAATCTACCGGACGGTAGCGGCCTGGAGGCCGTCTCCTCTTTTGTCAACACCGCCGGCGCTCCGGAAGTAATCATCATCACCGGGTACGGGCATCCGGACGCGGCCGGTCTGGCCCTGGAACACGGCGCCTGGGACTATATTGAAAAACCGATCAACATAAAAAAAATGGTGCTTTCCATCCGGCGCGCGTTGCAGTTTCGCCAAGCCAAGCAAACCGGCAAAAAAAGCAGGTTGCTGAAACGCAATGGCATCGTCGGCATCAGTCAGGCCATTAATGACTGCCTGGAGCAGATGGCCGAGGCGGCCGATGGAGACCACAGCGTTCTCTTATCCGGGGAAACCGGCACCGGCAAGGAATTGTTCGCCCAAGCCATTCATTTAAACAGCCAAAGGTCAAAACAGAATTTCATGGTCGTGGACTGCACCGCGCTCAGCGAAACCCTGATAGAAAGCAGTCTCTTCGGCCATGTCAAGGGCGCCTTTACGGACGCCGGCCGGGACCGGGACGGTCTGATTAAGCTGGCCCACCGGGGCACGCTCTTTTTAGATGAAATCGGGGAGTTGCCTCTGGAAATACAAAAAAAATTCCTGCGGGTCCTGGAAGAAAAGAAATTCCGCCCGGTCGGCAGTACAACCGAATTAAAGAGTGATTTTCGACTGATCTCGGCCACTAACAGGAATCTGGAAAAAATGGTCGAAAAAGGCACTTTCCGAAACGATCTGCTGTATCGCATAAAATCACAGAAGCTGATGCTTCCGCCCCTGCGAATGCGAAAAGAAGATATTCCGGAACTGGTTCACCACTATCAGGCCAGGATATGCCGTCGCATGGCCATTGAGCCCAAAATTATCCACCCGGAATTCATGCAGTGCCTTTACGACTATGATTGGCCGGGTAATGTTCGGGAACTGGTCAACGTGCTTGACCAGGTCATTTGTTCGGCCAGAAACACGCCGGCTTTATTTCACAAGCATCTGCCGGTGGAAATTCGTTCGGCTGTCATCCGACAACAGACCAGGCCGGCGGAAACGGCTGATAAACAGGAAATGACGGGACAGAAACAAGTCCCGCCCGAAGACCCAGGCATGACGAGCTGGCAGAATTTCAGAACAGCCGCCATGGAAGAGGCTGAAAAAAAATACTTCGATCAACTGCTGTCCGTCACCCAGGGCGATATCGGGAAAATGGTAAAGATTGCCGGCATCAGTAAGTCCAGAATCTACGGTTTAATCAACAAGCACGGCCTTACTCCGAAAAAGCATTTCCACCGTTGACAAGTCCGGTTTAAAGCACCCCGTTGTGAACAAAAAATCCAGTATTACTCTCAAAATGACTTCTGTATAGTGTCCATCTATGGATGACACAATTTAGGTTTCCAATCCAGAAATGTGGATTTTTTCGCAAGGTCAAGGAGAACAAGGGATTGAGCGGAGGCGTACTGGACGTACGCCGCACAAGCAAGCCCGCAGTTTGACGCAGAGATTGCGGAAAAAGGCCATTTGTGGATGGAAACTGTCTAATATTTCAGGACTATACTCCAAATTTTCAGTAAAAACACAATCATTGCCGCAGTGGCCGCAAACCCTTAACAATAAAGGGTTTACTCGCTTTTTCCGGTTCTTCATTACGAAAATTTTACCCGGGTTGACCTTTCAAATTCCAGCTAAAAAAAATCATCGCCATGATTAAAAAGAATAACCTGTTATTATCTCACGACTTTTCTTACCACAAAAACGGGGCATAATTTTTGCTTCTTTTGATTGATTAAATTTTATTTGGACGATTTTACATTAAGGACACCTGCGAATGATCGTTTATGCGAATTTATGCTGCTTTGACCGTCGAGCGAACGACCTGGAAAAAATTATTCGCCGGAGGATTCCCGGGGAGGCGGAATATTTTTACAATCTAAAGGATCTTGAAAAACGTCTCCGGGCGTCTGTGTATGATATCGACGCCATGGTCATCCACATCGGCGGTGCTTCGCCGATTTGTGAACTCCTTGAGCACCAGAATGATCTGAAAGAATTAAATATTATTCTTATCTTAAACGAAACCGCCACCAAGGAGCAGTTTTCACAGTTGCTCAAACTCTATCCAAGATATATGACCTATGACGCCCTGGACAGCGCCATTATCTCCCTGCTGGAGCAACGGGTTAAAAATAATGTTCCGGATTCAAAACATGCCGGGAATAACGGGATTACACCCAGCCGGCAAAGATTCGGGTAAAAGACCGTACGCGCGAAGGCGCTGCAGATCCGACCTTTATGAGGCCTTAACCAGCATACACCGAAAAATCGACGATCACGATCCGGCACCGCATTATTCAAAACAAACCAGGCCTTCCGCCGCGCCTGTCCAGGCATTGAAGTCGAAATTGATCGATTGCTCTTTTTTTTGTTATTTTTTATTAAAACTGCTTGAATTGCCCGCCCGGATCAAATATAAGACAAATACATTTTAAATGTTGTTGCCAGTTATAACGCCTCAGGAGGCTGCTATATGAACGACTCGGATGGAACTCCCTGTCGACAAACCAAGACTAAAAAACCGGCACGAATAGAACTTGACGATCCCGGATCGCGGCGCTTTTGTCCCGCGGCCCGCGACGTGAACGGTCGGCTCTCCATGCGGGCGTAGCCAGGCGGTTCACCGCCGGCCGCTTTTCTCAACTGCCGCGGCCATGTCGGAGGTGAACCATGACAACCGGAAATCCCCTTCTTGTCCCCGAGCTGCGCGAAATGCTCGCAACCGGCGACATCAAAGCCATTCAGACATTCAGCAAAACCGGACATCCGGCGCTTGTCGCCGAAATGATCTCAGCCCTCCCGGCCGTCGAAGCCTGGGAGATCCTCCGGCAAGCCGGGCTGCCGCTTCGTTCCGAAATCTTCAGCCACATGGATGAGGACCTCCAGATCGAGATCATCCGTTCCCTGCGACGTATGGAAGTCGCCCGCCTGCTGGCCGACATGGCGCCGGATGACCGGGCCGACCTGTTCAAGGAACTGCCTGAAGAGCTGCGCGAAGCCGTTCTTCCGGCCCTTGCCCAGGCCGAAAGGGAGGATATCCGCCGCCTGACCGCCTATAAAGAGGGGACCGCCGGCGCGGTCATGACCTCGGACTACGCCACCCTGCCCCCCAGCCTGACCGCCTCTCAGGCCATTGAGCATCTGCGAAAAGTGGCGCCCGACAAGGAAACCATCTATTATGCGTACGTGGTGAACGAAAACAGAAAGCTTCAGGGATTTATATCTTTAAAAGACCTCATCCTCTCCCGCAAAGAGGCCGTAGTGGGTGAAATTATGCACCCCGACGTTATTTTCGCCCGGGTAGAGGACGACCAGGAAGACGCGGCCCGTAAAATCCAGAAGTATGATTTGCTGGCTTTACCGGTCATAAACGGCAACGACACGCTGGTCGGCATCATCACCCATGACGACGCCCTGGATATTATTACCCAGGAGCAGACCGAAGACATGGAAAAACTCATGGCTATCGCCGGCCGTCACGAGGCCGGCGTTTATCTGAAAACTTCATCCTGGGCACATTTTAAAAACCGTTCCCCCTGGATTATTATGCTGGCCATGCTGGGCATGGTCTCGGGTTTCATCGTTCAAAACTTTGAAGGGCTGCTGCTGCAGTTCGCCATTCTGACGACCTTCATGCCCATGCTGGCGGATACAGGCGGGAACACGGGAAGCCAGGCCGCCACGCTGATTATCCGGGCGCTGGCCCTGAAAGAAATCACGCCCAGAGATATCTTCCGCATTCTGGCCAGAGAGATCAAAATGGCCGTCATGCTGGGACTGGTAATCGGAACTATAGTGTTCGGACGGGTGTTTGTTTCCGGAAATACCGGCGCCATCCCGGAAAACTACTCGCCCACGATCGTCGGCATCGCCATAGCCCTCGCCCTCGGTCTTCAGGTAATCACCGCCACGCTGATCGGCGTCCTTTTGCCCATGGGCGCGGCCCTGCTGAAAAAAGACCCGGCCGTGGTGGCCAGTCCGGCGCTGACTACCGTGGTAGACATCACCGGCCTGCTGCTCTATTTCGGTATCATCAAACTGATGCTGGGGGTATGAACTTC
>CAYSMV010000359.1:0-2244 GCA_964432245.1 uncultured Desulfobacterales bacterium | reverse complement strand
CTGACCAGGGCACGGAAGACTCCTTGATATGACTGCCCACCACGGAGAAGGTCAATCCCGCCTCCTCCAGCAGATATTTCCGCCGGGGCGACCGGGAAGCAAGGATCAATGAACCGTTCATTATCGACCCGTTCATCCATTAACCCCTTTTAACATCAACCTGGCCACGCATTCGATATGCGGCGTGTGGGGAAACATGTCCACCGGCTGCACTTCAGCCACGGCGTATTGTTCCCGAAGCAATGCGATGTCCCGGGCAAGTGTGGCGGGATTACAGGAAACATAAACGATTTTCGGCGGCGCCACGGCCAGGACCTTTTTGATGACATCCCGATGCATGCCCGCCCGGGGAGGATCAATAATAATGACCGCCGGCGATTTCTCTATCCGGGCAAAGGTATCCCTGACATCGCCGGTTATAAACCGCACGTTTTGAACTTGGTTTTTTCTGCAATTCGCCTCGGCGTCCGCGACGCAGGCCGCGTTGATCTCCATGCCCACCACCTCGCCGGCGGCGCCGGAAAGCATGATGGCGATGGTTCCCGTTCCGCAATATAGATCCACCACCGTTTCCGTCCCGGAAAGAGCCGCGTATGATTCAACCACCCGGTACAGATTTTCAGCCCCGCGGGTATTGGTCTGAAAAAACGAATTGGCTGAAATGTCAAACCGGTATTTGCCGATTCGATCCTTAATCACCGGATCTCCATAAAGCGCTGTTTCACGCTCTCCCACGGCGATACCGGCTTTACGTCCGTTGATGTTGTTGACTACCGAAGCCACCCGAGGATATCGTTCAACGATAAGATCCGCCAGAGACTGAACCTGCCGTTGATCTTCAAAGGCGGTAACAATATTAACCATCCACTGGTCCAAATCCACTGAATGCCGCAGCATGACAAAACGCCAGAATCCGGCATGTGTGCGTAAATTATACACCGGAAGCGGCGACCGCCGGATAAAATCCCGGACACCGGATAAAATATAATTGCCGTAATCGGGGAAAAGCAGACATCGATCAATGTCCAGGATCTTGTTAAAGGTTCCCGGCACATGAAGTCCCAGGGCAAATCCGGCGTCAATATCATCCCGGTCCATCTCCTCCGGCAGAAGCCAGCGCCGGTCGGAACAGGAAAACTCCATTTTGTTGCGATATCCGAAAAGATTCGGCGCGGGAAGAACCGGATGAACCGGGATATCGATCATCAGGGCGATATGCGCCAGGGACTCGACGACATGCCGCCTTTTATATTCCAGCTGCTTCTCATAGGCAAGCGTCTGCAGCCGGCAGCCGCCGCAAAAACCGTGATAACGGCAAAGCGGATCGATCCGGAACAAAGAGGGCTGAACGATATTCACCAGGACGGCTTCGGCAAACTGTTTCTTTTTTCTTATTATCCTGGCGAGAACCCTGTCCAGCGGCAGCGCGCCTTCAACAAAAACCGCCAGCCCGTTGACCCTTGCGACACCTCTGCCGCCAAAAGCCAGCGTCTCAATATCCAGAGTGACGGTCCCGCCTTTTTTTATCTTTACCAAGCCCTCTTCCGGCATGAACGCTTTCCTTCCCCTGTCAACCTATATGTCTCTGCTTCAAATAGCGTTCCACCCGGTCAAGGCCCCTGGCGATGTTCTCCATGGAATTAGCGTAAGAAAATCTCAGATAGCCTTCACCGTTACGGCCGAAATCAATGCCCGGCGCCACGCCCACATTGGCTTTTTCCAGGATGTCAAAAGCCAGCCGCAGGGAATCATTATCAAAATGAGAGGCATTCGCGAACACATAAAACGCGCCGGTAGGTTCGGTCTTCAACCCGAATCCCATCCCCTTCAGCCGCTGAATCATATAGCGCCGCCGTTTGTCGTAAGTTTCCCTCATACGCTCGACATCCCCGTCAGCGCCCTCCAGTGCCGCGATACCGGCCCGCTGGACCAGCGAGTTGGCGGAGATCATAAAATTCTGGTGAAGCACCTGGACCGTACGGACGAAATCTGCCGGCATAATAACAAAACCGAGGCGCAGGCCGGTCATGGCGTAACGCTTGGAAAATCCGTTCAGCACGAAAGCGTTATCCGTATATTCCAGAATGGAATGCTCTTTGCCCTCATAAACCAGACCATGATAAACCTCGTCGGAAATAATGCACGGCGGCAAGGCAGCAATCTCACGTATCCTCTCTTCCGGCAAGACCGCCCCGGTCGGATTGGCCGGGGAATTAATAAGAATCGCCCGGGTCGCGGGCGTCA
>CAYSMV010000358.1:0-1915 GCA_964432245.1 uncultured Desulfobacterales bacterium | reverse complement strand
AAAAATTAGCCCGACGAGACACCCGGAATGTATACTGTATATGGATGATAAAAGCAACATGAACCAGTCGGCTTACGCCGCTGAACGGCAGACTGCCTGTCGAAGATGCGGCGCCTGCTGTCGAAAGGGAGGGCCGTGCCTTCACCAGGAAGACCGGGAAATAATAGGCAAAGGGATTATTCCCTTAACCGCGCTGTTTACGATCAGAAAGGGTGAACCGGCCTGGGACAACGTCGCCAATCGTATTTTTCCCACTGATGAAGACATCATTAAAATCAAGAGCAGGAAGGATTCATCGGCTTGCCTGTTTTTCAGTGAAGCAGATTGTTCCTGTACCGTTTATTTGTCTCGGCCGATTGAATGCCGAATATTAAAGTGCTGGGATATTAAAGAAATACTTAATGTTTATCGTGAAAGACGCCTGAGCCGCGGGGATCTGCTGAAAAACAGGATGGATTTGTGGACGATGGCATCAGAACACCAAAAAGTGTGCGATTATGAAAAAATCGGGCGACTGGTGCGCGATAGCGATAAAACCAGGCTGGCTTGGCTGGTGCGGTATGATCTGTCATATCGAGAGCTGATAATTGAAAAAGGGATTCTGGACGCTGCCGCGCTTGATTTTTTACTGGGGCTTCCCTTGACGGTAACGATTCGGCGTTATGGCATATCGCTTCAGGATATCAAGAGTTTTTTATGAAGCCATCATTATTGATTGACAGGCGGTTTAAAGCAGGTATAGGATCATAACCAGAATGTCGGGCTGAAGCCTGATGCGGTGGCGTTTTTTTAACAGATCGGACGCAAAATCGTTAACCACGAAGGCAAGTGTATCTGAAGATACAAGCCCGTGGTTTTTTTTTGCCTGCTTTGCGGAGGAAAAATGCATATTTCCGAAGGCATATTATCCTGGCAGGTGCTGGCCGGCGGTGGCGCTGTCGCTCTGGCCGGTTCCGTCCTGGGAATAACCACTCTTGATCAGGAAAAAGTAGCCAGAACGGGAATTCTCTCAGCGGCCTTTTTTGTGGCCTCCCTGATCCATATCCCTCTTGGTCCCAGCAGTGTCCATCTGATATTAAACGGCCTGGTTGGTATAATTCTCGGATGGTCGGCCTTTCCCGCCATTCTGATCGCCTTAATGCTTCAGGCGATCATTTTCCAGTTCGGGGGGATAACGACGCTGGGCGTGAACACTGTAATCATGGCGGTGCCGGCAGTCGTCTGTTATTATTTTTTCGGGCTGTTTTGCCGGAGAACGTGGCTGCTGTTTCCGGCGGCATTTATGAGCGGCGTTCTGGCGATTTTCTTGAGTTCCCTGCTGGCGGCGGCGGTGTTGATTTTTTCCGAAAAAAATTTTTGGGAGCTGTCAGTTATAATCGTTGCCGCGCATTTACCGGTAATGTTAGTCGAAGGCCTGATTACGGGATTTGCGGTTGTTTTTCTGAAAAAAGTAAAACCGGCTCTGCTTTTGTATCATACGGACAAGGAAGAGAACAACCTCTAAAAGGGGGGATATGATATTTTTAAACCATGAGAGACCGGCTCTTTCGTCCGGCCGGGAAGAACGGCAGAAAAAGCATTTGACGGGGTCAAAATGATCAGTGAACCGTTTGCCTCGGGACATTCATTGCTTCATCAGACAGATCCCAGAATCCGTTTGATTGTAGCCGTTCCGTTTTCGTTTACAGTCGCCCTGTGTTATCATTTTTCAGCCCTGCTCGTCGCGTTCTGTGTTGCCGCGACACTGGTTTTACTGGCCCGGTTGAGTCTGGCCGTCCTGGTGAAACGGCTGCTTCTGGTTAATGGATTCATATTTCTGATCTGGTTGTTTCTACCCTGGACATATAACGGTGATACGCTTTTTTGTATAAAAGGTCTGGACATCACCCGCCAGGGGGTGATGCTGGCGGCGATT
>CAYSMV010000357.1:0-2687 GCA_964432245.1 uncultured Desulfobacterales bacterium | reverse complement strand
GAAAACTCCCCCGACCATCAGACCGAAGAGCTGGAAGCCGTCAACAATCCGGAAGATCCGAACGCCGGCACCCGCCGCATTCCGTTTTCAAAAACGATCTACATCGAGCGGGACGATTTTCTGGAAAACCCGCCGAAAAAATTCTACCGGCTTTCGCCCGGAAAAGAGGTCCGGCTGCGGTACGCCTATTTTATCCGGTGCGAATCCGTGACCCGGGACCCGGCCAGCGGAGAAATAACCGGGCTGCGCTGCTCCTATGATCCGGCCACCCGCGGCGGCGACGCGCCGGACGGCCGCAAGGTCAAGGCTACCCTGCACTGGGTCGCGGCCGATGGGGCCGTGCCGGCGGAAGTGCGGCTCTACGACCGGCTGTTCACGCGCGAAAACCCGGCCGCGGAAACCAATGGAAACGATTTTACCGCCCGTCTCAACCCGGCCAGCCTGGAAACGCTTTTTCCCTGCTACCTGGAGCCGTGCCTGGCCGCCGCCAGGCCCGGAGAGAACTTCCAGTTTGAACGAATGGGGTACTTCTGCCTCGATGCCAAAGACACGGCCCCGGACAGGCCGGTCTTTAACCGCACGGTCACCCTGCGGGACACTTGGGCGAAAATCCAGGAATCGGCGGCCAAAGCACCGTCCTGAATGTCTTATATGCACGCCAATAAATTCATGCAGCGGGCCGTGGAGCTGGCCCGAAAGGGAATGATTGCCGGCGCGGGCGGGCCGTTCGGCGCGGTCATCGTGCGCGACGGGAAGATCGTGGGCGAGGGCTGGAACCGGGTCATAGCCGACAACGACCCCACGGCTCACGGCGAGATCACGGCCATCCGCGACGCGGCCCGGCGACTGGGCACTTACTGTCTGGAAGGATGCGAGATTTACACCACCGGCGAGCCCTGTCCCATGTGCCTGGGCGCCATCTACTGGGCCCGCATCGAGAAGGTCTACTACGGATTTTCAATAAACGACGCCGCGGCCGCGGGATTTGACGACGCCGTCATCTACCGGGAATTCAGCCTGCCGCCGGATCAGCGAAAGGTACCTTGCGTTGCCATGCCGTCGGACGAGGTCCAAAAGCTGATGGAAGATTTTGCCCGGATGCCGGACCGGCCAAAGTATTAGCAAAAAATCAGGCCAGGCTCATGATCCGATCCAGAAGAACATGGGCCAGTTGTTCCTTGTCCATGCGCGGCAGGCGTTCCTCGCGGCCGTCCTTGTACAGCAGGCAGGCCTCGTTGGTATCGGAGCCAAAGGCGGAGTCCCTGCCTGAAACCATGTTGGCCACGATCATATCCGCGTTCTTTTCAGCCAGCTTGGCTTTGGCGTTTTTCACCAGGGCCTGTGTTTCCGCGGCAAAACCGACCAGAATCTGCGATTTCTTTTTCTTCCGCCCCACTTCTTTTAATATATCCCGGGTCTCTTTCAGGTTCAGGACCAATTCCGGCCGGCCGCCTTTTTTAATCTTCTGAGTTGCAACCTTGTCCGCCTGGTAATCACCGACGGCCGCCACCTTGACGATAATATGGCAGTCCGGCATCCGCGCCAGGGTCTCTTTCGCCATATCGTCGGCGGTCCGCACCGGAACCACCTCGACATTGACCGGCGGCGCCAGGCTGACCGGGCCGGTGATCAGCGTCACAGCCGCCCCCCTGTACTCCGCGGCCCTGGCCAGGGCGTAACCCATGCGGCCGGAAGAGTGGTTGCTGATAAACCGCACCGGATCGACCGGCTCGCGCGTGGGGCCGGCCGTCACCAGCACCCTTTTGCCGGCCATGTCTCCGGGCGCAAACAGACGGCAGACGCGGTCGGCGATAATTTCCGGTTCCGGCATGCGTCCCGGCCCGGATGTCCCGCAGGCCAGTTCGCCGGTGCCGGGTTCCAGCACCTCGCAGCCGTCTTTTCTCAAGAGCGCGATATTTCGTTGCACCGCCCGGTTATTGTACATGTCGGCGTTCATGGAGGGACAGATAAGCACCGGCGCGGTAACGGCCAGCAGAAAAGTAGAGAGAGCGTCATCGGCGATGCCGGCGGCCAGCTTGCCGATGATATTGGCCGTGGCCGGCGCGATAACCACGGCTTCGGCCCGCCTGGCCCAGTCGATATGCGGGATGGCCGTATCCTGCCCGCCCTCGAACAGATCCCGGCAGACCGGACCGCCGGACAAGGCTTCAAAGGTCAACGGCGCCACAAAACGGCAGGCATTGGCCGTCATCATGACCCGGACAATGGCGCCTTTTTTTACCAGGGCCCGCAACAGCTCCACGCTCTTATAGGCGGCGATTCCGCCGGACACGCCCAGCACGACATGCCTGCCCTCAATCTTCATGTTGTCCTGCACTTTTTTTTTCGGCATTCTGCTCCCCCGCGTATTTGATCGTTTATTATCAGGTAGTTGATATAATATAATATTTCGCCTGTTTTTAAACAAGAGCTTTTTTAAATTCAATTGGGACGGTCTGTTTTTGAACGGCCGGCAGCCGGGCTTGCCAGTAAAGGAAAAAATTGATATGCATAAAAAACAACAACCAAAAAATAACGCGGGAACATGTTATGAAAACAATCGCTGATCTCGCTTACGCCTTATACCGTCCTGTTTTCTTTCTGATGGTCATTCTCGACACCACGATTCTGGGCCTTGCCACCATTTCCGCCTCATATTTCGACCCCACCGGCCGGCATGTCCATTA